>NZ_JBIWIF010000001.1:990516-1090519 GCF_044764505.1 Kitasatospora sp. NPDC094019 | reverse complement strand
CTGCAGGGGGGACCCTGTGGGAGAGTAGGACGCCGCCGAACAATCATTGTGAAGAACCCCCGTCGGGAAACCGACGGGGGTTCTTTGCGTTCTGCTGCCGTCGCCTTCGCAGAATGCCGGGAATTCGACCGCCAACCCGCGCGTCCAACCCGCCACCGCTACTCCATGTGCTGCCCCCGTGGGCCGGCCGCGCTGCGGCACCCCATCAAAATGGCGCTAAAACTCCCAGCTCAAGGCCCGGATCGCTGGCAAAGCGACACGTTCGCCGTAGTCTCGAAGGCGAAGGGAACTGGTGTCCGGGATGGCCGCCAGCTTCGGCCGGATCAAGAATGGTGCACATGGGACGCGGCAGGCTACGGATCTACCTCGGGGCGGCCCCCGGGGTCGGCAAGACGTACGCCATGCTCGCGGAGGCGCACCGGCGGACGGAGCGCGGCACGGACGTCGTGGTGGCGTTCGTGGAGGACCACGGGCGCCGGCACACGGCGGAGCGGGTGGCGGGCCTTGAGCTGGTGCCGCGGCGGGAGCTGACGCACCGCGGGGCCGTGTTCACGGAACTGGACCTGGACGCGCTGCTGGCGCGCCGGCCGCAGGTGGCACTGGTGGACGAGCTGGCGCACACCAATGTGCCGGGATGCCGCAACGAGAAGCGTTGGCAGGACGTCGAGGAGCTGCTCGCGGCCGGGATCGATGTCATCTCGACGGTGAACATCCAGCACCTGGAGTCGCTCGGGGACGTCGTCGAGGGCATCACGGGGGTGCGGCAGCGGGAGACGGTGCCGGACGAGGTGGTGCGGCGGGCGGACCAGATCGAGTTGGTCGACATGTCGCCGCAGGCACTGCGGCGCCGTCTGGCGCACGGCAACGTGTACGCGCCGGAGAAGGTCGATGCGGCGCTTGCCAACTACTTCCGGCCCGGGAACCTGACGGCGCTGCGGGAGCTGGCGCTGCTGTGGACGGCCGACCGGGTCGACGAGTACCTGCAGAAGTACCGGGCCGAGCAGGGGATCAAGGGCACCTGGCAGGCGCGCGAGCGGATCGTGGTCGGTCTGACGGGCGGTCCGGAGGGTGCCACGCTGATCCGTCGGGCGGCCCGGATCGCGGCCCGGGGATCCGGAGGTGAGCTGCTGGCCGTGCACATCTCCCGGTCGGACGGGCTGGCCGGTTCCGGCTCGGGGTCCTCGCAGACGCTGATCGAGCAGCGGGCGCTGGTGGAGGGGCTGGGGGGTTCGTACCACGCGGTGCTGGGCGACGATCCGGCGGCCGGGCTGCTGGAGTTCGCGCGCGGGGTGAACGCGACCCAGATCGTGCTGGGCACCAGCCGCCGTCCGGCCTGGCAGTACGTCTACGGGCCGGGGGTGAGCGGCACGGTGACCCGGGAGTCGGGCGACATCGATGTGCACATCGTCACGCACGAGCAGGAGGCGAAGGGGCGGGGGCGGATCCCGGTCCGCCGGGTGACCGATCTGGGCCGGACGCGAACGGTCGCGGGCTGGCTGATCGGGGTGGCGGGGCCGCCGCTGCTGGCGCTGCTGCTGATCAATCTGGACGGTCTGGGCCTGACCACCGACATGCTGCTGTTCCTGTCGCTGACCGTGTGCGCGGCGCTGGTCGGCGGGTTGTACCCGGCGATGGCCTCGGCGCTGGTCAGCTCCTCGGCGCTGAACTACTACTTCGCTCCGCCGATCCACACCTTCACGATCGACGAGCCGGAGAACATCATGGCGGTGGCGATATTCACCGCCGTCGGCATCGCGGTGGCGTCGGTGGTGGACCTGGCGGCCCGGCGGACCCATCAGGCGGCCCGCAGTCAGACGGAGGCGCAGACGCTCGGCGCGCTGGCGGGCACCGTGCTGCGCGGGGCGCCCAGTGGTGACGGGGTGCTGACCGCGCTGCTGGAGCAGGTCCGGGAGACCTTCCAGCAGGAGTCGGCGGCGTTGCTGGAGCGGCCCGATCCGCTCGGGGCGTGGCAGTCGGTGGCGGCGGCGGGCCCGCGTCCGCCGACCCGGCCGGAGTCGGCCGATGTCGACGTGCCGGTGGGGGAGAACCTGGCCCTGGCGCTGCGGGGCCGGGTGCTGCCGGCCGAGGACCGGCGGCTGTTGGGGGCGTTCGCGGCCCAGGCGGCCGTGGTGCTGGAGCGCCGGCGGTTGGCGGGGGAGGCGGCGGCCGCGCGCCGCGAGGCGGAGGGCAACCGGATCCGGACCGCGCTGCTGGCGGCGGTCTCGCACGATCTGCGGACGCCGCTGGCGGGGATCAAGGCGTCGGTGAGCTCGCTCCGTTCGGCGGACGTGGAGTGGGACGAGGAGGACGAGGCGGAGCTGCTGGCCGGGATCGAGGCGGGGGCGGACCGGCTCGATCACCTGATCAACAATCTGCTCGACATGAGTCGGCTGCAGACCGGCACGGTCGCTCCGCTGATCCAGGAGACCGATCTGGACGAGGTGGTGCCGTTCGCGCTGGGCGGTGTCCCGTCGGATGCCGTCCGGCTGGACGTGCCGGAGACCCTGCCGATGATCCGGGCGGACGGCGGGCTGTTGGAGCGCTCGCTCGCCAACCTGATCGAGAATGCCGTGAAGTACAGCCCGGACGGGGTGAAGGTGCTGGTCAAAGCCGGTGCGCTGCGGCCGACGGGCGGGCCGGGCCGGGTCGAGCTGCGGATCGTGGACCGGGGGCCGGGGGTGCCGGAGGACGCCAAGGAGCGGATCTTCGCGCCGTTCCAGCGCTACGGCGACGCGCCGCGCGGGGCCGGGGTGGGGCTCGGGCTCGCCGTGGCGCGGGGCTTCGTCGAGGCGATGGACGGCACCGTGACCGCCGAGGACACCCCGGGCGGCGGGCTGACCATGGTGGTCACCCTGCCGGCGGCCGACCGCGTACCCGGTCCGGGGGACGCGTCCGGAGATGCCCCGGGGCCCGGGCTTCCCGAGGCCCCGGTATGACGGGCTCCGTCCCGCGAGCGCCCGGAGCCGGCCGGAGCCTGTCCGGACCGGATCCCTCCGGGCCGGAGCCTGTCCGGCCGCAGCCGGCCCGACGACCACTTCCCGATCCTTTCCCGATCGATCCGACAGCCCCGAAAGGCGGAGCCCGTATGACCCGGGTCCTCGTCGTGGACGACGAACCGCAGATCGTCCGCGCGCTGGTGATCAACCTCAAGGCCCGCAAGTACGAGGTCGACGCGGCGCACGACGGCGCGAGCGCGCTGGAGCTCGCCGCCGCCCGCCATCCCGACGTGGTCGTCCTCGACCTCGGCCTGCCCGACATGGACGGGGTCGAGGTGATCAGGGGCCTGCGCGGGTGGACCCGGGTGCCGATCATCGTGCTGTCGGCCCGGCACGCGTCCGACGAGAAGGTCGAGGCCCTGGACGCGGGGGCGGACGACTACGTCACCAAGCCCTTCGGCATGGACGAGCTGCTCGCCCGGATGCGCGCGGCGGTCCGCCGGGCCGAACCGGTCGCGGGGGAGGACGACTCGGTGGTGGTCACCGAGAGCTTCACCGTCGACCTGGCGGCGAAGAAGGTGAACCGGGACGGCGGTGACATCCGCCTTACCCCGACCGAGTGGCATCTGCTGGAGGTCCTGGTCCGCAACGCGGGCCGCCTGGTCAGTCAGACCCAGTTGCTCCAGGAGGTGTGGGGGCCGGCCTACCGCACCGAGACGAACTATCTGCGGGTCTACCTCGCCCAGCTGCGGCGCAAGCTCGAACGGGACCCCTCCCACCCGCGCCACTTCATCACCGAGCCGGGGATGGGTTACCGCTTCGAGGCGTGAGCGGGCGGCCGTCCGGGCACGTCCGGCGGCCGCCGCGGGAGGCCCGCGGGTGCCCCGCGGCGGCCCCGGGCGGCTTGTGCGGCCTGCCGCCGGGGGCCCCGGAACCGGTACCCTTCCGGCATGAGTGGTGACAACAGCAGCGGCCAGCCACAGGGGCGCTTCCGCCGCATGCTCAGTCGGCTGACCTCCTCCGCGGAGGAGCTCCAGGCCGAGGAGCTGCGTCAGGAGATCGCGGCGGAGTCGGGCTGTACCCCGATCGCCAGCTGCGGGGACCGGGAACTGGTCACCGTCGCGGGCACCCTGCGCACCGTGACCCTGCGTCCGAGGGCCGGCGTGCCCGCGCTGGAGGCGGAGCTCTTCGACGGCACCGAGGCGCTGGACGTGGTCTGGCTCGGGCGCCGCTCGATCATGGGTATCGAGCCGGGGCGCCGTCTGGTCGCCAGCGGCCGGATCAGTCATGCGCGCGGTCGGCGGGTGCTGTTCAACCCCCGCTACGAGCTGCGTCCGGTCGGACACGGGAGCGAATGAGCGTGAGCAAGCAGTCCGGCGGCGATTCCGCCGCCCAGCTCGGTGTGATCGACGCCGATGAGGCCGCCCGCCAGGCGCAGGCTTCGCGGGAGGCCGCCGACACCGTGATGAAGGCGTTCGGCGGGGTCCGGGGCATGATCGACATGACCTTGCCCGGTCTGGTCTTCATCGTCACCTACAACATCACCCACAAGGTGCCGGCGGCTGCCTGGGCGGCGCTGGCCCTGAGCGCGCTGTTCGTGGTGGCGCGGCTGCTGAAGCGGGAGACCGTCCAGCACGCCTTCAGCGGGGTGTTCGGCGTCGCCATCGGCGCCTGGATCTCGATGAAGACCGGGAAGGCGGAGAACTTCTACCTGCCCGGCCTGCTCTGGAACGTCGGCTACTGCGTGGGCCTGGCGGTGTCGGCGCTGGTCCGCTGGCCGCTGATCGGCATCATGCTCGGCCCGGTGACCGGGGAGATGTTCACCTGGCGCAAGGAGAACCCCGGCCGGCTGGCCGCCTACACCAAGGCCACCTGGGCCTGGGTGGTCATCATGGGCATCAAGCCGCTGATCCTCTTCCCGCTGTACTTCACCCACAACGTCAACCTGCTGGGCTGGCTCAAGGTCGCGCTGGGCATCCCGCCGCTGCTGCTGGCGATGTACGTGACCTGGCAGATCCTGTTGAAGGCGCCGCCGCCGATCAAGGCGCAGCTGGACGAGGACGAGGGCCGTGAGCCGGCACAGGAGCCGGGGCGGGAACAGCCCGACCACGAGCACTCCGCCGGCGGCCCGGCCCGGGGGAACTGACCGGGACCGGTACTGGCACAGGACGCGGGGCCCGCACTCCTCAGGAGTGCGGGCCCCGCGTCCTGTGCGGCGCCGCTACTGGGCGCCGGGGGAGCTGGAGAGCAGGTCCTCCAGCTCCTCCTCGCGTTCCTGGGCCGCCACGAAGAGCAGTTCGTCGCCGCCCTCCAGGGTGTCGTCCTTCCCGGGCACCAGCACCCGGCCCTCGCGGATGATCGTCACCAGGGCGGTGTCCTGCGGCCACGCGACGTCGCCGACCCGGGTGCCGACCAGCTCGGTGTCGGAGGCGAGGGTCAGCTCGACCAGGTTCGCGTTGCCCTGGCTGAAGCGCATCAGCCGGACCAGGTCGCCGACGCTGACGGCCTCCTCGACCAGGGCGGACATCAGGCGCGGGGTGGAGACGGCGACGTCCACGCCCCAGGACTCGTTGAAGAGCCACTCGTTCTTCGGGTTGTTCACCCGGGCGACCACCCGGGGCACCCCGTACTCGGTCTTGGCGAGCAGCGAGACGACCAGGTTGACCTTGTCGTCGCCGGTCGCGGCGATCACCACGTGGCAGCGCTGAAGCGCGGCCTCGTCGAGCGAGGTGATCTCGCAGGCGTCGGCCAGCAGCCACTCCGCCATGGGCACCCGCTCCACCGAGATGGAGTTGGGGTTCTTGTCGATCAGCAGGACCTCGTGGCCGTTCTCCAGCAGCTCGCCCGCGATCGAGCGGCCGACGGCGCCGGCTCCGGCAATGGCGACTCGCATCAGTGGCCCTCCTTCTCCGGGCCCCGCGCGAACGCGGCCTCGACCGTCGTCAGGTCGGCGCGGCGCAGCATCACGTGCACCAGGTCGCCCTCCTGAACCACCATCTGGGGCGAGGGCAGCACGCCCTCGCCGAGCCGGGTGAGGAACGCGACCCGGGTGCCGGACGCCTCTTCCAGTTCGCCCAGCCGGCGGCCGACCCAGTCCGGGGAGTAGGCGACCTCGGCGAGCTGGACGGCGCCGCTCGGGTCCTGCCAGAGCGGCTCGGCGCCGCTCGGCAGCAGCCGGCGCAGCATCTGGTCCGCCGTCCAGCGGACGGTGGCGACGGTCGGGATGCCGAGGCGCTGGTAGACCTCGGCCCGGCGCGGGTCGTAGATCCGGGCCGCGACGTTCTCCACACCGAAGTTCTCGCGGGCCACCCGGGCGGCGATGATGTTGGAGTTGTCACCGCTGGAGACGGCGGCGAAGGCGCCGGCCTCCTCGATGCCCGCCTCCTTCAGGGTGTCCTGGTCGAAGCCGACCCCGGTCACCCGGCGCCCGTTGAACCCGGCACCCAGCCGGCGGAACGACGTCGGGTCCTGGTCGACCACGGCCACCGAGTGGCCCTGTTTCTCCAGTGCGCGGGCGAGCGCGGAGCCCACCCGGCCGCAGCCCATGATGACGATGTGCACCGGCGCTACCTCACCCGTCCAGTTGGGGCCATGACCTGCGCAAACACCGCTCAATCTCCGTTTCCCCGCCCCGGTGTCCGGGGTGGGCGTCCTCGTGGGGGTCGGGTACGACAACCTGAGTGTTGCCGCCCTGCTCGTATCCGACACGCTAGCCGGTCCACCGAACACAGTCGCGACGAAGGGGCACCCCGACAGGCGCAAGGGGGTGGCCCTTCGGACCCCGGCGCCGACTACCCCTACGATTCCTTAACGTGCCTATGCCGACTGACCTACCGAAACGCATCCTGATCGGGCGTGCGTTGCGCAGCGACAAGCTGGGGGAGACTCTGCTCCCCAAGCGCATCGCGCTGCCCGTCTTCGCCTCGGACGCGCTCTCCTCGGTCGCGTACGCGCCCGAGGAGATCCTGCTGACACTCTCCCTGGCGGGTGCTTCGGCCATCCACTTCTCGTGGCAGATCGGCGTCGTCGTCGCCATCGTCATGCTGGCCGTGGTGGCCTCCTACCGGCAGAACGTGCACGCCTACCCGAGCGGCGGCGGCGACTACGAGGTCGCCACCGTGAACCACGGCCCCAACTCCGGCCTGGTGGTCGCGAGCGCGCTGATGGTCGACTACATCCTGACCGTCGCGGTCTCCACCACCTCGGGCGTGGCCAACGTGGTGTCGGCGGTGCCGGCGCTGCGCGGCCACGAACTGACCCTGTCGGTGGTCGTGGTCATCGTGCTGATGGGCATGAACCTGCGCGGCGTCCGGGAGTCCGGCTCGGCCTTCGCCGTCCCGACCTACGCCTTCATGATCGGCGTGCTCGGCATGGTGGTGTACGGCGTGGTCCGGCACTTCGGCCTGGGGCAGGACATGCCGGCCGAGAGCGCGGGCTTCCATCTGCAGGCGACCCCGGGGAACGAGTCCCTGGCGGGCTTCGCCATGGTGTTCCTGCTGCTCAAGGCGTTCTCCTCGGGCTGTGCGGCGCTGACCGGCGTGGAGGCGATCTCCAACGGCGTGCCCGCGTTCCGCAAGCCGAAGAGCAAGAACGCGGCGACCACCCTGCTGATGATGGCGAGCATCGCGGTCGTGATGTTCATGGGCATCATCTGGCTGGCCCGGCTGACCGGCGTCCAGATGGCCGAGCAGCCCGCCGAGCAGCTGGTCGGCGTGCCCGGCGACTACCACCAGAAGACGGCGCTGGCGCAGATCAGCGAGGCGGTGTTCTCCAACTTCACGCCGGGCTTCTACTTCGTCGCCGCCGTGACCGGCCTGATCCTGGTGCTGGCCGCGAACACCGCGTTCAACGGCTTCCCGGTGCTGGGCTCGATCCTGGCGCAGGACCGCTACCTGCCGCGCCAGCTGCACACCCGCGGCGACCGGCTGGCCTTCTCCAACGGCATCATCCTGCTGGCGCTGGCCGCGATCCTGTTCATCATCGCCTTCGACGCGGACCCGACCCGGCTGATCCAGCTCTACATCGTCGGCGTCTTCGTGTCGTTCAACATGAGCCAGTCGGGCATGATCCGGCACTGGACCAGGCACCTGCGCACGGAGACCGACCCGGCGAAGCGCCGCCACATGCAGCGCAGCCGGGCGATCAACACCTTCGGCCTGGTGATGACCATGGCCGTGCTGATCGTCGTGCTCGCCACCAAGATCAGCCACGCCTGGATCGCGATCGCGGCGATGGTCGTGCTGTTCGTGATGATGAAGGCGATCCGCCGCCACTACGACCGGGTCTCGGCGGAGCTGGTCGCCGCCGAGGAGCCCGACGACGTGGTGCTGCCCACCCGGGTGCACGCCATCGTCCTGGTCTCCAAGCTGCACAAGCCGGCGCTGCGCGCGCTGGCGTACGCGCGGCTCGCCCGGGCGCACACGCTGGAGGCGGTGACCGTGAACGTCGATCCGGCGGACACCGCGGCGCTGCGCGCGGAGTGGGACGAGCGCGGTATCGAGGTGCCGCTGAAGGTCCTGGACTCGCCGTACCGGGAGATCACCGCGCCGGTGCTGGACTACGTGAAGAACCTGCGCCGCAGCAGTCCGCGCGACGTGGTCTCGGTGTACATCCCGGAGTACGTGGTCGGCCACTGGTACGAGCACCTGCTGCACAACCAGAGCGCGCTGCGGCTGAAGGGCCGGCTGCTGTTCAAGCCGGGGGTGATGGTGACCTCGGTGCCGTGGCAGCTGGAGTCGTCCGAGCGGCGCAGGCCGCAGAAGGCGTGGTCGGCGCCCGGCGCGGTGCGACGTGGTGAGCCCCGGGCGCCGAAGGCCGTAAAGTCGGAAGTCTCGGCGAAGCCCGCCGGGTCGGCTGACAGCGGCAAGAAGGACTCCTCCCAGTGACCCGCAACACCCCGTCTCGTTCCAACGGCTCCTCCGGCAAGGGTGCCCGCAAGGGCGGTTCCTCGGGCCGGCCCGGGCAGGTCGCCCGGCCTCGCTGGGGCAAGCCGACGCGGCCGGAGGCGACCGACCGCGACGGATTCACCGCCCGGACGGCGCCGCTCGCACCGGAGGAGCGCGCTCCGGAGCGTGCCCCGGAGGAGCGCACCGAGCGCCCCGCGCGTTCTGAGCGCTCCGACCGCTCCGAGCGCACCGACCGGCCGGAGCGTTCCGGGCGGTCCGGGAACGCCGGGCGCTCGGAGCGTTCCGGGCAGCAGGGGCAGGGGCAGCAGGGTGAGCGGTCGAAGGACGGCGCGCGCCCGCGCAAGCAGGCCGTGCGCCCGCCCCGCGCGCTGCGCTCCACCGCCCGCGCGCCCCGCGCCGAGTCCGCGCCCAGGACGCCCGCCGGGGACCCGCTGGTCGGCGAGCGCTACGAGGTCGAGGTCGGTCCGGTCGCCCACGGCGGCGGACACTGCGTGGCCCGGCACGAGGGCCGGGTGCTGTTCGTCCGGCACGCGCTGCCGGGCGAGAAGGTGATCGCTCAGGTCACCGAGGGCACCTCCTCCTCGCGCTTCCTGCGCGCCGACGCGGTGGAGGTGCTGGAGCCCGCCAAGGAGCGGATCGCCCCGCCGTGCCCGTTCGCCGGGCCCGGCAAGTGCGGCGGCTGCGACTGGCAGCACGTGACGCCGGGCGGCCAGCGCAAGCTCAAGGTGCAGGTGCTGACCGAGCAGCTGGCCAAGCTGGCGGGCCTGACCCCGGTCGAGGCGGGCTGGGACGGCAGTGTCGAGCCGGTCGGCGACAAGCTCCCGGCCGGCCAGGTGCCGGCCTGGCGCACCCGGGTGCAGTACGCCGTCGACCCGTCCACCGGCAAGGTCGGGCTGCGCAAGCACCGCTCGCACGACATCCAGCCGGTCGACCGCTGCCTGATCGCCGCCGAGGGCGTCACCGAGCTGGGCGTGGAGGCGCACGACTGGCCGGGCGTCGCCACGGTCGAGGTCATCGCCGCCTCCGGCTCCTCCGACCGCCAGGTGGTGCTCACCCCGGCGCCGGGCGCCCAGCTGCCGCTGGTGGAGCTGGACCGGCCGGTCTCCATCACCCGCATCGACGACCAGGGCGACAGCCACCGGGTGCACGGTCGGAACTTCGTCCGCGAGCGCGCCGCCGGACGGACCTGGCGGGTCAGCGACGGCGGCTTCTGGCAGATCCACCCCGAGGCCCCGGAGACGCTGGTCGACGCCGTCATGGACGGTCTGGACCCGCAGTGGGGCGAGAACGCGCTCGACCTGTACTGCGGGGTGGGCCTGTTCGCGGGAGCGCTGGCCGACCGGGTCGGCGAGGACGGCGCGGTGCTCGGCATCGAGTCCGGCAAGCAGGCGGTGGCCGACGCCCGGCACAACCTGGCCGCGCTGGAGAACGTCCGGATCGAGTGCGACCGGGTGGAGGCGCTGCTGCCGCGCACCGGCATCACCGCCACCGACCTGATCGTGCTCGACCCGCCGCGCGCGGGGGCCGGGCGCGAGACGGTCGCGCACCTGTCCGGGCTCGGCGCCCGCCGGATCGCGTACGTGGCCTGCGACCCGGCGGCGCTGGCCCGGGACCTCGGGTTCTTCCGCGAGGGCGGCTACCGTCCGGTGTCGCTGCGGGCGTTCGACCTGTTCCCGATGACGCACCACTTCGAGTGCGTGGCGATCCTGGAGCCGGTCGCGGGCGCGTGAGTACGGGCGCGTAGCACGGGCCCGAACGGCGGTCCGGCACGGACGGAGGCGGTACCCGGCGTTGCCGCGGGTACCGCCTCCGTCGTCTCGTGGGCCGTGCGGCGGCTCAGGGCAGGTTGTGCTCCTCTTCCCGGGCGTCGTGCGGCAGGTCGACGCCGTGCTGGGCGGCGAGCCGCAGCAGTCCGGCGATCCGGCCCTCGTACGCCTGGACGCCGTCGGCGTCCCCCTCGGCCCGGGCGGCCGCGAGTTCCTTGCGGGCCTGGTCGAGCTGCTCGCGCAGCTCCTGGTCGAACATGGCTGTCATTGCCGGCCTCCACAACCGGTCGGTGCCGCTCCAGGGAATGCTCAGGGCACTTCAGAGTCTCCGAAGGTGAAGAACTCTTCAAGTCTCACTCCCGGTGGGCGCGGGCGCGTCGGACCCCGGGGGAGCGGGTAGTCGGTAGGGGCGTACGGCGGGCGTGTCGACGGGGCGTACGGGCGCGCGTCCGCGGGGCGTGCGGCTGGGTGCGCGAGCCCTTGTTGTGCTAGCACTTCGGCGCTAGCTTGAAGTCATGGGTAAGAAGCAGCTGAACGTCCGGGTGGACGCCACCACCGCGGAGATGGCCCGGGAGCGGGCGGAGCAGCAGGGGATCAGCATGAACCAGTACATCGAACGCCTGGTCCAGCAGGACATGGGCGAGGCCGGGCGGGTCTTCGTCGACGCGGCCGCGCAGTTCATGAAGGAGTACGAGACGGCCTTCCTGGCCGAGTTCGGCGAGCAGCGGGGCGAGGCCGACCTCCAGGACGTGCGCCGTTGAAGCTGGAGGTCGACCTCTCGTGGCTGCTCATGACCGCCGAGCAGTACACGCCCGGTGACCCGCAGGTCACCGACTACGGATCGCTGCTCGCCGCCGTCGCCCGGCACCAGGCCGAGATCTTCGACATCGCCGTCTACCCCGAGCCGCAGGACCGCGCCGCCGCCCTCATGCACCAGTTGATCCGGGTGCCGGGGCTGGAGAAGACCAACGAGCTGTTCGCCACCGCCGTCGCCTACGCCTACCTGGTGGCCAGCGGCTGCACGGTGGCCACCACCGCCCGTGAGGTGCGCAGCCTCGCCCGGGCCATCCGCGAGGGGCGGCTGACCGTCTCCGGGGTGGCGGACCGGCTGGCCGTCTGGGTGGTGGACGAGGCCGAGGACGAGGAGGTCAGCGGCGAGGACGACGACGAGGCGGAGTGAGCGCGGTGGCGGTCCGGGGAGTGCGACGGGGGACGGGGCGGGGGTCGGCTCAGTGGGCCCCGGCGTCCGGCTCGGCGGCGGGTTCGGCGATCAGCGCCGTCGCGAAGGGCCGGAAGCCCGCCCGACGGTAGATCCGGGCCACCTCCTCGTCCGCGGCGGACAGGAACACCGTCCGCGCCCCGCCCGCCCGGGCGTGCGCGACCAGGGCCGAGGTGACCGCCAGCGCGAGCCCCCGCCGCCGCGCCGAGGGGAGGGTGCCCACCCCGACCACCTCGGTGATCCCGCCGACCGGGTTGTGCTGGCCCGCGCAGAGCACCGTGCCGTCCCCGAACGCCGCCGCGAGCACCGTCCTTCCGGCGGTGATCCGTCCGGCGAGCCGCGCCGCCGCCCCGTCGGCCCTCAACGCCGCGGCCCGCACGGCCAGTTCGGCCGGACCCGCGCTGCCCACCCCGGTCCCCGGTTCGCCGAACGCCAGATGCGGAACGGCCAGCGCCTCGGCGAGCGCCGGGTCGTCGGCCGCCAGGACCCGCACCGACACACCGTCCGGCCCGGAGGCGTTCCCGGGGTCGTCCTGCGGGCCGAGCACCAGCAGCGGGTGCTCGTGCACGGTCAGTCCCGCCTCCTCGACGGCCGCGCGCAGCAGCGGGTCGTGCTCCGCCACCCACTCGAAAGCCTCCGGCAGCCCCAGCTCGCGCTGGCGGGCCCGTACCCGGTCGACGTCCCCGGCGGTGGCGGCCGGACCCTGATGACCCGGCGCGGGCCGGGCGTAGTAGGGCCAGTCGACGCCCTCGGACACGAACAGGCTGAGCGGGCCGAAGTCCTCGACCCGCGCGGAGCCGCGCGGCACGGCGTCGTAGTAGCCCTCGATCGCCTCCAGGAGGGCGGGATCGGGCCGGGCCGGGACGGCGGCGGGGTCGGGGACGGTCGGGGCGGCGGCTGCGGGATCGTGGGAGGTCACGCCGTGCATCCAAGCAGGCCCGTCGCGATCCCGCCGGGAATTTCCGCCCGCCCGGCCGGCCCCGGTCCCGGTCGGCCCCGCTCCCGCTTCGCGCGTTCTCGTGGGTCCTCGCGCGTCCTCGCGCGTCCTCGTGCGGATGCGATCCGAGGGGCGGTCCGGCGGGCCGGAGGCCGTTCGGCCCGGGCATTTCACCGCGATTGTTGCCCAACGCTTACAGGCCGGGCGATCTTGCGTATGGGCCGCGTGGCATCCTGGGGCCTTTACAGCTCTGCCGGACGTGAACGGCGGACGTCCGCGCTGGGCGAAGCGAGGGGGATGACTGGCTCATGAGGCTCTGCTTTCTGGTGGAGGAGCACTACCGGCACGACGGCATGCCGCTCGACGTCGTACGCCAACTCACGGCGTGGGGGCACCGGGTGGACGTGCTGCGCCCCGGCGACTCGCTGATGGCGATCTCCGAGGCGGTCCGGGCCGGCAGCCACGACGCCTGGGTGCTCAAGACCGTCTCCGGCGGACCGGGCCTCACCCTGCTGGAGGCCGCCGCCGCCGTCGGCCTCACCACCGTCAACGACGTCCGGTCCATCCGCGGCGTCCGCGACAAGGCCCTCGCCTCGGTGATCGCCCGTACCCGGGGGCTGCCCGTCCCGGTCACCTACGCGGCCGCCCGCTGGGAACGGCTCGCCGAGATCCCCGCGGCCGAGTACCCGCTGGTGGTCAAGCCCGCCGACGGCAGTTCCGGGCGGGCCGTGCGGCTCGTCCGCGACCCCGGGCACCTCGCCGAGATCGGCCCCCTGCTGGCCGGCGAGGGCCTGCTCATCGCCCAGCCCTACGTGCCCAACTCCGGTACCGACCTCAAGGTGTACTGCGTCGACGGCGAGCTGTACGCGACCGAGCGGTGCTCGCCGCTCAACCCCGACCAGGGGGTGCGGGAGCGGCAGGTGCCGTTGCCCGCCGAGGTCGCGCGGATCGCCGCACAGGTCGGCGAGGTGTTCGGGCTCGACCTCTACGGCGTGGACGTGCTGCTCGGGCCGGACGGTCCGGTGGTCGTCGACATCAACGACTTCCCCAGCTTCCGGCAGGTGCCGGACGCGGTCGCGCGGGTGGCACGGGCGGTCCTGCGGCTGGCCCGCACCGGCACGGCGGTCACGGCCCCCGCGGTGGCGCTCGACGCCTCGGGGCTGGAGGCGGTCGGGCGACTGGGGGGCGGGGCGGTCCGGATGCCCGGGCAGGGCGGCGGCGCGGCCGTCGGGGCCGGCGTCGCGAGCGGGCTCGGCGGCGGTGCCGTCGGTGTCGGTGGAGTCGGTGTCGGTGGAGTCGGTGTCGGTGGAGTCGGGGCCGCGCCGGTCGGCGGCGCGATATGAGGATCGGGCTGATCACCTCCGCGCCCGACCATCCGGTGCTCGCCGCGACGGCGGCGCTGCTGACCGCGGACGGCCACCGGGTCGAGGTCCTCGACCCGACTGCCCGTCCGGCCGGGGAGGACAGGCGGACCGGGCCGGAGGCGGGGCGGACCGAACCGCCCGCGGACGTCTACCTGCTCAAGGCCCACACCCCGGCGGGGCTCGCCCTCGCCCGGGAGCTGGAGGAGCGAGGCGTCCCCGTCGTCAACCCGGTCGCCGCCACCGAACTCTGCCAGGACCGCCTGGCCATGGCCGAGCTGGCCCGGCGGGCCGGCCTGCCCTTCGCGCCCACCCGCGCCGCCGCCGAACCCGTCGAACTCCTCGGAGCGGTCGAGGCGGGGGAACTCCACCTGCCGCTCGTCGTCAAGAGCCGGCACAGCCGCCGCCACGACCTCGTCGCCCGCGTCGACGACCGGGCCGGGCTGCGCGCCCTCGCCGAGCGGTGGCCGGACGAGCCCGTCGTCGCCCAGCCCTACCTGCCGAGCACCGGCTGGGACCAGAAGCTGTGGGTCGTCGCCGGGCAGCTGTTCTGCGCCCGGCGGCGCTCCGAGCTCGCCGGCCCCGAGCACGCCGAACTCCCCGACGGCACCGACGGGTTCGGGCTCGCCGAACTGTCCGCCGAACGGGCCGGCGTCGCGCTGCGGGCCGGCGAGGTGTTCGGCCTCGACGTCTACGGCGTCGACCTGCTGGACGGGCCGGGCGAACCGGTCGTCGTCGACGTCAACGCCTTCCCGGGCATTCGGGGGCAGGCCGGGGCGCCCGAGGCACTCGCCGCGCTCGCCCTGCGCGTCGGCGCGGCGGGGACGGCGGCGTCCTCCCTCCCCCGCCCGCGGGCGGACGGCACCGACGCCGCCACGTCCGCGTCGGCGGATGCGGGACCGGGCACCGCCGCTGGTTAGGCTGGCCCTCCCCGGCCCGAGCACACGACCGGGCCGCGAGAGAAGACGGACCCTTGCTGCAGGACATCGAGCCCTACCTGGCCTGCCCGCACTGCGCGCGGCCGCTCGCCCTCGACGGGCGCACCCTGCGCTGCGCCGACGGGCACAGCCACGACCTCGCCAAGCAGGGCTACGTCAGCCTGCTCGCGGGTGACGCGCACACCGGCACCGGCGACACCGCGGACATGGTCGCCGCCCGCGCCGACTTCCTCGCCGCCGGCCACTACCGGCCGATCGCCGACGCGCTCGCGGAGGCCGCCGTCGCGGCCGCAGCCGGTGCCGAACCCGGGGCGGAGGCCGTTGCCGACAGCGGCGGCCCCGGCGGACTGGTCGCCGACCTCGGCGCCGGCACCGGCCACTACCTCGCCCATGTCCTGGACGCCCTGCCCGGGCGGCCCGGCGCCGCCCTCGACATCTCCAAGTTCGCGCTGCGCCGCGCCGCCAGGGCCCACCCCCGGATCGGCGCCGTGGTCTGCGACGCCTGGCGGCCGCTGCCCCTGCTGGACGCCTCCGCCGGACTCGTCCTCAATGTGTTCGCCCCGCGCAACGGACCCGAGATCCGCCGCGTGCTGAGGCCCGGCGGCACCCTGCTGCTGGTCTCGCCCACCGCCCGGCACCTGCGTGAACTCGTCACCGTCCTCGGCCTGTTGTCGGTCGACGAGGAGAAGCAGCGGCGCATCGACGAGAAGCTCGGGCCCTACCTGACGCCGGTCGGACGGCGCGAGGTCGAGTTCACCGTGCGGCTGTCCGCCGGGGACGTGCGGACCGTGGTCGGCATGGGGCCGAGCGCCTGGCACACCGACCCGGAGCGGCTCGCGGAGCGGCTCGCCGCGCTGCCCGACCCGGTCGCGGTGACGGCCTCCGTGACCGTCGCCGCCTACCGGCGCTGAAACGGCGCCGAGCCGGGCGCGCAGCCGCTGCCGGACCGGCGGGCCGGCAGCGTCACGACCGACGGGCCGGCCGGCGTCACGGCCGGCGTCCCGGGCCCGTGCGGAGGCCACCCCGATGGGATGAATCTGCCGGGCAGGCACGTTTCTGCCGCGCGACCGGCGGCTAACGTCCGACGGGTGAACCGCGACGCCACCCGGCCCGCCGTGCCGGCCCACCCGCAGCAGCGCACCCCGGAAGCAGACCCGGCGGCCGCGAGCGCCCGACGCCCGATCGTCGAGGAGCTCCGGCTCACCTCCTTCAAGTCCTACCGCCGCGCCACCCTCCCGCTCGCTGCCCTCACCGTGCTGCACGGCCCCGCCGGCGTCGGCAAGTCCAACGCCCTCGACGCCCTCGCCGTCCTCTCCCGACTCGCCCTCGGCGAGGAGATCGGCGACTCCCTCGACGGCCGGCCCGGCACCACCGGGCCGCTCGCCGCCCCCGTCCGCGGCGGCCTCGCCGGATGCGTGCCGCACGGCCGCGACGCCCTCATCCTCGGCTGCACCGTCCGCTCCCCGGACGGGCCGATCGCGCTGGAGGTCGTCGTCCGCACCGACGGACCCGTCCGCATCGCCAGGGAACAACTCACCCTCGACGGCCGGACCCTCGTCGAGACCGGCGAACAGGACCTGCGCCACCACCGGGTCAACGTCAGCTGGCACAACGACACCCGGCAGGGCGACATCCGCGCCCCGTTCCCCAGCGGCACCCTGATCACCGCCCAGATCCCGCTGCGCGTCGCCGGATCCTCGCCCGGCGAACGCAAGGTCCTCGCGGCCGCCGAACAACTGCTCACCGCGCTGCGCGAGGTCTTCCCCGTCTGCCCCGTGCCCGCTCTGATGCGCGGCTGGGCCCGCCCCCACCCGCAGGCGAGGCTGCTCAGCTCGGCCGCCAACATCTCCGCCGTGGTCGCCCGGCTCGGCAACGAGTGCGGCCGCCGGTACGGGCAGCTGCTGCGCGTCGTCCAGTCCGCCGCCCCGCACCCGCTGCTCGGCCTCGACCTCGCCCACCGCGGCAGCGGCGCCGACCGGCGGGTGCTCGCCGTGTTCGACGAGGGCGTGCTCGGCCGCACCGGCGCCGACCAGGCGTCCGACGGCATGCTCCGCCACCTCGCCTTCGCCGCCGTGCTGCTCACCGGGGCCGGCGTGCTGGACCTCGACGTGGCCGCGGAGGTGCCGTGGGCGCAGCGCCAGCTCACCGTGCTGGCCGAGGACCTCGGCGCCGGGCTCTCCACGGACCAGGCCGCCACGCTGCTGCGGCTCGCCCGCGACATGTCGGGGCGCAACCAGCTGCGGGTGCTCGCGACGCTCCAGGAGCCGGCGGCCGCGCGGGAGGCGCTGGGCGGGCCGGGCGAACCGCCTCCCGGGGTGGCGGTGGTGGAGTGCCGGCGCGATCCCGGCTCGGGGCTCACGGTGCTGCGGACGGAGACGGCGCGGGTACCGGCCCAGGCGGTGCGCGACGGGGCGCCGACGGGTGCGGGGTCGGCGTCGCCGGGGCCGGGTTCGGGGGTGCCGACAGGGGCGCCGGGACCCGCCGCCGTCCGCGACCGGACGGCGGCCGATGCGGTAGATCTGGAGGGGTGAACGAACGACACACGGAACCCGCCGGGCCGACCCTGGAGGAGCTGCGGCAACGGCTCGTGGCCTTCGCCGCGGCCCGCCGCTGGGAGCCCTTCCACACGCCCAAGAACCTCGCCTCGGCCCTCACCGTGGAGGCCGGCGAGCTGCTGGAGATCTTCCAGTGGCTCACCCCCGAACAGGCGGCCGCCGTGATGGCCGACCCGGACCGTGCCCACCGGGTGCGGGACGAGGTGGCCGATGTGCTCGCCTACCTGCTCCAGTTCTGCACGGCCGTCGGGGTCGATCCGCTGCCGGCCCTGGCGGCCAAGATCGAGCGGAACGAGCAGCGCTTCCCGGTCCCCGGGCCGCCCGCCGAGGGCGGGGAAGTCAACCCGTAGGGACGCTCCCCACTCCTGCGGGGGACGGCGGTTGTCCACAGCCCCGGGGTTGTCCACAGGTTTCCGAAGTCCCGATGCGTCACCCCTCCCTCCCGTCGCACCCTCTCACCGTGACCGCGCGGCAGGGCGCCGCGCGGGCGACGGAAGGGGTGACCGGCCGTGGAAGCGCTGCGACTGATCAAGACCGCCCGGCACGCCCTGGCGGAGACCAGGAACGTCTCCGACGTGCTGGCCGAGGCCCGGCAGGCCGCGCTGCTCACCGAGGCGGTGGCCACCCGGCTCGCCAGGTCGGGGGAGGAGGGCCTGGTCGGCCTCGGGCAGCTGTTGGCCGAGGCGGCCACCCACGCGGCCTGCTGCCTGGAGCATCCGGAGGAGGGCGCCTCCTCGGCGTCGGCCTTCGGGCCCGGGGGCCGGGCCCGAAGGCTCACCGAGCTCGGGGAGTTCGGGCCGATGCTCGACGAACTCGGTTCCCTGCTGCGGGACATGGGGGAGACGCTGGTCGTGCTGGCGTGCGGGGCCGACACCGAGAGTCTCTACTGGGCCTGTATCGACGGGGTCGACGCGGGAGCGGAGTGCACCCAGCTGGTCGAGCAACTGCTCGACGCCGTACGGCGGACGGCGGGCGGGCGGCCCGAGGAGCACGGCGCCGAGCCGTGCGGGGCGGCGGAGGGCGGGGCCGGGGAGCCGTTCGGGCCGGACGGTGCCCGAGGGCTCCCCGAACCGGAGGCGGAGCACGAGGAGCGGTTACTGGTGCTCCGGCTCGACCCGCCGGGTCAGCGGGCGGCGGAGGGCCCGCCGTCCTCGCCGCCGACCGAGGCCGTCGCGGCGGGGGAGGTGGTACGGGCACCGATGGCCTGAAGGTCGGCGAGGTCCGCGGTCACCGAGGCGAGCAGCTCCTGCATCTGCTCCAACAGGCTCTTCGGGGCGGTCGGCGCCGCCGCCCCGTCGGCGGTGGGGTACTGCGAGGTGGTGGACACCTCGGACCAGGGCTCGGACATGAGGGGACCTCTTCGGATCGGTGGTGCGGTGTGGAGCGGTTGGCGGGCGGCCGGACGCGGCCCCGCCGCTGCAACCAACGAACACCCCGCCGCGCGGTCACCGGCCACCACTCGATGCGGTCCAACCGTCGGTACGGGTAAGCCGCAAGGGTGACCCCTGGCTTGCCGCCACCGGGCGGCCTGGGCTACGGCCACTCGGGTGGCGGGGAGGTCCGCCGGGTGCGGCGGGCCCGTCCCACCGGGCGGGCCCGCACCGGGAAGGGGTGGCTTGAGGCTGCCGGAAACAGCTGGTGCCGGGGCTCCGAGCCGTGGCTCGGAGCCCCGGCACCGGGAGCCGGACCCCTCAGGGGCGGGTGGGGTCAGTTGTGGGCGTGGAGGTCGGCGTTCAGGCCGCCCCAGGAGCCGGAGCGGGCGATGACCTCGACGGCGCCGGTCTGCGAGTTGCGCCGGAACAGGAGGTTGTCCTGGCCGGACAGCTCGACGGCCTTGGCGACGGTCCCGTCCGGGGTGGTCACCCGGGTGCCGGCGGTGACGTAGAGGCCGGCCTCGACGACGCAGTCGTTGCCGAGCGAGATGCCGATGCCCGCGTTGGCACCGAGCAGGCAGCGCTCGCCGACGGAGACGACCTGCTTGCCGCCGCCCGACAGGGTGCCCATGATCGAGGCGCCGCCGCCGATGTCGCTGTGGTCGCCGACCACGACGCCGGCACTGATCCGGCCCTCGACCATCGAGGTGCCCAGCGTGCCCGCGTTGAAGTTGACGAAGCCCTCGTGCATCACGGTGGTGCCGACGGCCAGGTGCGCGCCGAGGCGGACCCGGTCCGCGTGGGCGATCCGCACGCCGGACGGGGCGACGTAGTCGGTCATCCGCGGGAACTTGTCGATCCCGTGGACGGCGAGCTGCCCGCCCTGGGCGCGCACGGCCAGCCGGGCCTGCTCGACCTTGTCCACCGGGACGGGCCCGATGCTGGTCCACGCCACGTTGGCGAGCAGTCCGAAGACACCGTCCAGGCTCAGGCCGTGCGGCTGGACCAGGCGGTGGCTGAGCAGGTGCAGACGCAGGTAGGCGTCGTGCGCGTCGAGCGGCTTCTCGTCCAGCGAGGCGATGGCGGTGCGCACGGCGACCACCTCGACGCCGCGGCGGGCGTCGGCGCGCAGTGCCTCGGCGGCACCCGCGCCCAGCTCGGCCTCGGCCTGCTCGGCGGTCAGGAGGACGGTCCCGGCCGGGCCGGGGGCGGCGGTCAGCACGGGGGCCGGGTACCAGGTGTCGAGGACGGTGCCGTCCGCGGCGATGGTGGCCAGACCTGCGGCAACGGCGCCGCTCACGGGGGTGGTGGATTCAGCAGTCACATCGTGCACGTTAACGAATCAGGGCGGCCGGTGCCGAACGCGCTCACCGGCCGGACAGTTCGGCGGGACGCGACGCACCGGCGGAAATCCGGCGGGCGAACGGGCGCGGCTCGGCGATACTCGGACGGGTGTTCATGTCGATCTCCACCACCACGGCCGCCGGAACCGCCCCGGCCACCGAGCTGGCGCGCCTGTTGCACCTGCGCCCGGACGAGGTGCACCGGGTCGCGACCGCGTTCGGTGAGGCGCACGTCTTCTTCCCCGAGGCCGACGCGGGGCGCTGCACCGCCGCCCTGTTGGTGGAGCTGGACCCGCAGGCGCCGCGTCGCGACCGCCGGGGCAAGGGGCGGCCGCCCGCCGCGCCCGTGGGCGACCGCCCGTACGCGGCCTCCTCGGTGTTCGCGGCGGTGCTGCGGACGGTGTTCCGGCAGCCGCTCGGGCAGTCGCCCGCGCCCGGGCCGGCGGAGGACGGGGCGGCGGAGGACGGGGCGCTGCCGTTGGAGATCGAGCTCCCGGTGGTGCGGGCCGACCGGGAGCCGGGGCCCACCCGGGGCGGTGGCGACGGCGTCGCGCTGACGCGGCGACTGTTCGAGCCGCTGGGCTGGCGGGTCGACGCGGCGGAACTGCCGTTGGACGACGCCGCGCTCCCCGGTGGTTCGCCGTACGTGCGGCTCCGGCTGGTCGCGCCGGCGGTCCGGCCGGCCGAGGCGCTGCGTCAGCTGGCGGCACTGCTGCCGGTACTGGACGGCGCCGCGAACCAGTGGGTGCCGCCGGAGCGGGCGGAGGCCGACGGGGTGCTCGCCGTCCACCCGGAGCGGGTCCTGATCGCCCGCCGCCTGGCCCGGCACGGCCATCCCGTGGCGTGGGGCGGGGGCGACCGTGGGGCCGGGGCGGCGGTGCGGGCCGCGCTGGACGCGGTCGGGGCGCGCCGGGTGGTGCACTTCGGGTGCGGGCACGGCGAACTGCTCGCGGGGCTGCTCGGGGACGGCGGGTTCACCGAACTGCTGGGCGTGGACGTCTCGCCGGCGGTCCTGACGGAGGCCGCCCGTCGGCTGGGGCTGGAGCGGACGGCGGACCCCGCGCCGGAGTGGGAGCTGCGGGGCGGGGCGGACGGTGCCCGGGTCCGTCTGGTGCAGGGCGCGGCGGTCTACGCGGACGCCCGTCGGGCGGGGTTCGACGCGATGGTGTTCGAGGCCCCGGCGAAAGCTCTGGCCGAAGCCCTGGCCGCTTCCGCTTCCGCGTCCGGCCCCGGGGCGGCGGACCGGGTGACGCCCGCCGCGGACCCGGCGTACCTGGAGCACGCGGTGTTCGCCGCCGCCCGCCCGCCGGCCGTGGTGGCGACCGCGCCGCCCGGCGCCGACGCGGCGGCCTTCGCCACCTGGGCGCGGCGGGCGGCCGCCGGGTACGGCTACGCCGTCACCCTCCGCCCCGAGGCGCCCCCGGCGCCCCCGGCGCCCCCGGCGCCCCCGGCGGCCCCGGAGGTCCCGGCGACGCCGCCGACCCTGCCACCGACGCCGACCCCTCCGGCGCCCCTGCTCGCCCTGTTCGAACGCGCTACCCCGGCCCCCGAAGGAGGTGGGCCCCGATGACCCGGCCCGACGACGCACCCAGCACTCCCACACCCGCGCCCGCGCCTACGCCTGCCCCCACACCCACGCCCCCACCCCACCCCCACCCCGTCGTCCCCCTCACCGAGGGCTCCCTCGTCCTCCTGGTCGGCACCAGCGCCGCGGGCAAGTCGACTTTCGCGCGCCGCCACTTCCGCCCCACCGAGGTGGTCTCCTCCGACACCTGCCGCGCCCTGGTGGCCGACGACGAGAACGACCAGTCCGCCACCACCGACGCCTTCGAGCTGTTGCACTTCCTGGTCGGCAAGCGCCTGGCGGCCGGCCGGCTGACCGTCGTGGACGCCACCAATGTGCAGGTGGACGCCCGCAAGCAGCTGCTGGCCGTCGCCCGCGAGCACGACGCGCGGGCGGAGGCGATCGTGCTCGACGTCCCGCTCGGCGTCTGCGCCGAACGCAACCGCGGCCGCCCGGACCGCGAGCTGCCGGCGCATGTGATCCCGCGCCAGCACCGGGACCTGCGCGCCTCCCTCCCGGGCCTGGCCAAGGAGGGCTTCCGCCGGGTGCACGTGCTGCGCGGGGCGGCCGAGGTGGCGGCCGCCGAGGTGGTGCTGGAGCGTCGGCGCTCCGATCTGCGCCATCTGACCGGCCCGTTCGACCTGGTCGGCGATGTGCACGGGTGCCGGTCCGAGCTGGAGACGCTGCTGGTCCGGCTCGGCTACCGGTTGGTGCGGGACGCGACGGGCCGCCCGGTGGACGCGGTGCCGCCGACCGGCCGGACGGCGGTGTTCGTCGGGGACCTGGTCGACCGGGGGCCGGACACCCCGGGCGTGCTGCGCCTGGTGATGGGCATGGTGGCGGCGGGTCACGCGCTCTGCGTGTCGGGCAACCACGAGCTGAAGGTGTCCCGCGCCCTGGACGGCGACCGGGTGACCCTCTCCCACGGGCTGCGGGAGTCGATGGAGCAGCTGGGGACCGAGCCGGCGGAGTTCCGGGCCGAGGTGCGGGAGTTCTTCCGGGGCCTGGCCGACCACTACCTGCTGGACGGCGGCGCCCTGGTGGTGTGCCACGCGGGGCTGCCGGAGCGCTACCACGGCCGGTCCTCGGGCCGGGTGCGGTCGCACGCGCTGTACGGCGGGACGACGGGGGAGACCGACGACTACGGCCTGCCGGTGCGTCAGGCATGGGCCGAGGACTACCGGGGGCGGGCGCTGGTGGTGTACGGGCACACGCCGCTGCCGGTGGCGAGCTTCCTGCACAACACGGTGTGCCTCGACACCGGCTGTGTGTTCGGCGGAGCCCTGACGGCGTTGCGCCACCCGGAGCGCGAGTTGGTGCGGGTGGAGGCGGAGCGCCGGTGGTACGAGCCGGTCCGGCCGCTGCTGAGCGGTGCGCCGGGCGGCCGGGAGGGGCGTCCGCTGGACGTGGCGGACGTGGCGGGGCCGCGCACGGTGGGGACGGCGCTGCACGGTTCGGTGGCGGTGCGGCCGGAGGGCGCGGCCTCGGCGCTGGAGGCGGTGGGGCGGTCGACGGTCGATCCCCGGCTGCTGGTGTACCTGCCGCCGTCGGTGCCGCCGGTGGCGGCCGGGGGCCGGCCGGGTCTCCCGGAGCATCCGGACGAGGCGTTCGCCGGGTACCGGGCGGACGGGGTCGGGCGGGTGCTGTGCGCGGAGCTGTTGCCGGGGCCGCGCGCGGTGGTGCTGGTGGCGCGGGACGACGCTGCGTTGGCGCGGCGGTTCGGTCCGGCGGGTCCGGGGGCGGTCTGGTCGCGGACGGGCCGGGCGCTGTTCGGCCCGGTGGAGGAGGCGGAGCTGCTGGCCCGGCTGCGGGCGGCGGCGGAACGGTCGGGCCTCTTCGACGAGCTGGGGAGCGGCTGGCTGCTGCTGGACGCCGCGCTGACGGGTCCGCCCGTACCGGCGGCGGCCTCGGCCACCGCCGACCCGGCCCTCGTGGCGGCCCTCGCGGATCCCCTGGCCGATTCCCGGGCGGCGTCCCCCGGGGCGGCCCGGCGGGCCCGGAACGCCGCGGTCGTGGCGTCGGCGGGGGCGCTGCTGCCGCCGGTGCTGGCCGCGCTGGAACGGGCCGCGGCCCGGGGGCTGGACGTCGCCGGGCCGCTCGACCGGCAGCGCGGCCGGGCGGCGGACCTGCGGGACTTCGCCGCGGCGCACCGGCGGGCCGCGGCGCCGGGGCGTCCCCTGCTCGCTCCGTTCCGGCTGCTGGCCGCCGAGGGGGCGAATCTCGCGACCGGCCCCGAGCGCGAGCACCTGGCCCGGATCGACCGTCTGGTCGAGGCCGACCGCACCGCCCCCGGCGACGGCACGGAGCGGTCCGCCGCTGCCGCCGGCACCGCCCCCACCCTGTACCGGACGGCCCGCCGCTGGGTGGACACCGCGGACGAGGCGTCCACGGCCGCCGCCGTCGCCTGGTGGGAGGAGCTGACGGCGGGGGGCGGCCCGGGCATCGTGGTCCGTCCGTCGGTGTCGCCGACGCGGACGGCGCCGGGGGAGGGGCGTCCGGGCCGACCGGTGCAGCCGGCGGTGCGGGTCGGGGGCCGGGAGTGGTTGCGGCTGGCCCACCACCCGGACCAGCCGGACCACCCGGGCCGGCCGTCCGGCGGCGCGCTCGGCCTGCGGCGCTCGCTGGCGCTGCGCGAGTACGCCCTGGGGCTGGAGGCCCTGGACCGGCTGGCCGCCGGGGAGCCGTTGTGGCGGGTGCACCAGGCGGTGTCCGCGGTCCTCGCCCTGGCGTCGGAGCCGGTGGACCGCTGACCGTCGGCGCGGCCGTCAGCGCGGCTTTGAGCGCGACCGCACGCGCGGTCCCGCTCAAGGCTTCCGTCGGCGGACGGACGTGCGCGTGAGGGGACGGCCCCAGGAGTGTGAGTGCATACAAATTCTAAGCATCGTATAGACTTGCCGCTTCCCACTCGCCCGCCCGTCACCGTCACCGTCACCACAGGAGCCCGGCATGGCGTACAACCTCCGGAACAGGCACTTCCTCAAGGAGCTCGACTTCACCCCCCAGGAGTTCCGCTTCCTGGTGGACCTCGCCGCCACCCTCAAGGCGGCGAAGTACGCGGGTACCGAGCAGCCCCGGCTGCGCGGGAAGAACATCGCGCTGATCTTCGAGAAGACCTCCACCCGGACCCGCTGCGCCTTCGAGGTGGCCGCGCACGACCAGGGCGCCACCACCACCTACCTGGACCCGGCCGGTTCGCAGATCGGGCACAAGGAGTCGATCAAGGACACCGCCCGGGTGCTCGGCCGGATGTTCGACGGCATCGAGTACCGGGGGCACGGGCAGGCGGTGGTCGAGGAACTGGCCGCCCACGCGGGGGTGCCGGTCTGGAACGGTCTCACCGACGAGTGGCACCCCACCCAGATGCTGGCCGACGTGCTCACGGTCACCGAGCACACCACCAAGCCGCTGGCCGAGGTGACGCTCGCCTACCTCGGCGACGCCCGTTCCAACATGGGCAACTCGCTGCTGGTGACCGGCGCGCTGCTCGGCATGGACATCCGGATCGTCGCGCCGCGCGCGCTGTGGCCGGACGAGGAGGTGCGCAAGGCCGCGGAGTCGCTGGCCGGTGACACCGGGGCCCGGATCACCCTCACCGAGGACGTCGCCGAAGGCGTGGCGGGCGCCGACTTCCTCTACACCGACGTGTGGGTCTCGATGGGCGAGCCCAAGGAGGTCTGGGCCGAGCGGATCGCGCTGCTCCGGCCGTACCAGGTGTCGATGGAGACGGTGCGGGCGACCGGCAACCCGCGGGTGAGGTTCCTGCACTGCCTGCCGGCCTTCCACGACCTCGGCACGGTGCTCGGCCGCCAGCTGTTCGAGGAGACCGGGATGGCCGAGCTGGAGTGCACCGACGAACTGTTCGAGTCGGCGCACTCCGTGGTCTTCGACCAGGCCGAGAACCGGCTCCACACCATCAAGGCCGTCCTGGTCGCGACCCTCGGCGGCTGACGCGCCCCCGGCGGCCGGGGCGCGCCCCGGAGCCCGGCGCGCCCGGCGCTCCGGCCACCGCGGCTACCGCGCGTCGTACTCCGGGCCGTCGAGGCCGTCCAGGTTCACGCAGGCGGCCCGCTCGGCGGCGGTGTGCGCGCCGGTCGGCGTGCCCGCGTGCAGGACCGCGGAGCGGGCCTCGCCCGGCCGGGGCCGCCAGGCGACCGAGGCGGCGGCGGTGCCGTCACCGTGCCCGTCGGTGTGCAGGTCGAGCCGCAGTTCGTTCCGGTCGTTCGCGTAGGCGGGGTCGGTGGACGGGCTGACCGGGTCCACCGCGTCCTGGTAGTGCGGGCCGGAGGCGGCCGGGTCGGCCCCGCAGCGGCCGGTGTGCAGGTGCACCGGGAAGTCGTGGTCGGCGGCGACCCCGGAGACGCTCATGGTGAGGATCGTGCGGCCGGGCACCGAGCGGTCGACGATCACCCGCACGTGCGAGCCGAACGGCACCAGGTCCGGCGCGTGGCTGATCGCGGTCGGCGGGAGGAAGGCGGTGGCCGGGTCGAAGTCGGCCTCGGTGACCGAGACCGGCGAGGCGGCGGGCACCAGCAGGGCGAGCGGGAGCAGGGCGGCGGCGAGCGGAGCGGGCATCGGCGGACCTCTTCGGGTGGGGGCGCGCGCACCCGGGCCGGGGCGCGGCGGACCTGACACCCCCTTCAACGGCCCCGCGGGCACCCGGACACGCCCGGTCCCGCCCCTCGTCACCGGCTCGACCCGCCCCTCGCCACCGGCCCGACCCGCAGGCCGGGCGCACGCGCGCGCCGGGCGGTCCCGCTCGCCGCCCCCGCCGCCCGGGAGTGCCCGGCCACCGGAGCGGCGGGGGGTGCGTGGCGCGGTCCCGGGGGGAGGGGGCAGGCTGGAGGTGGTGCCGACGTGGCGGACGCGGCGCCATGCACTATGGTTTATCTCGACATCGAGATAACTCCGCCGTACGATATATCTCGACATCAAGATACTTGCCGAGAGGCGCTCACCGGCGGTGCGGGCAAGGTAAGCCTAAGTAAGGCTGACCTTACCACCGTGGCGGCCGGATACCGCACGAAGCACCTAGAAGGAGTCAGTCGTGTCCGCGAACAGCTTCGACGCCCGCAGCTCGCTGCAGGTGGGCGACGAGTCGTACGAGATCTTCAAGCTCTCCGCCGTCGAGGGGTCCGAGCGGCTGCCCTACAGCCTCAAGGTGCTGCTGGAGAACCTGCTCCGCACCGAGGACGGCGCCAACATCACCGCCGGCCACATCCGGGCCCTCGGCGACTGGGACGCCGACGCCCAGCCGAGCCAGGAGATCCAGTTCACGCCCGCCCGCGTGATCATGCAGGACTTCACCGGCGTGCCGTGCGTGGTCGACCTCGCCACCATGCGTGAGGCCGTCAAGGAGCTGGGCGGCGACCCGGCCAAGATCAACCCGCTGGCCCCGGCCGAGCTGGTCATCGACCACTCCGTCATCGCGGACAAGTTCGGCACCCCGGACGCCTTCGTCCAGAACGTCGAGATCGAGTACGGCCGCAACAAGGAGCGCTACCAGTTCCTGCGTTGGGGCCAGACCGCCTTCGACGAGTTCAAGGTCGTCCCGCCCGGCACCGGCATCGTCCACCAGGTGAACATCGAGCACCTGGCCCGCACCGTCATGGTCCGCGGCGGCCAGGCGTACCCGGACACCTGCGTCGGCACCGACTCGCACACCACCATGGTCAACGGCCTGGGCGTGCTGGGCTGGGGCGTCGGCGGCATCGAGGCCGAGGCCGCGATGCTCGGCCAGCCGGTCTCCATGCTGATCCCGCGCGTCGTCGGCTTCAAGCTGACCGGCGAGCTGCCGGCCGGCACCACCGCCACCGACCTGGTGCTCACCATCACCGAGATGCTGCGCAAGCACGGTGTGGTCGGCAAGTTCGTCGAGTTCTACGGCGACGGCATCGGCTCGATCCCGCTGGCCAACCGCGCCACCATCGGCAACATGTCGCCGGAGTTCGGCTCGACCTGTGCGATCTTCCCGATCGACGCCGAGACCATCAACTACCTGAAGCTCACCGGCCGCGACGCGCAGCAGCTCGCCCTGGTCGAGGCGTACGCCAAGGAGCAGGGCCTCTGGCACGACCCGTCGGTCGAGCCGGTCTACTCCGAGTACCTGGAGCTGGACGTCTCCACCGTCGTCCCGTCGATCTCCGGCCCGAAGCGCCCGCAGGACCGCGTGGTCCTGGCCGAGGCCGCCGCGAAGTTCGCCGAGGCGCTGCCGACCTACTCCGCCGAGGCGTCGAAGCCGACCGCCGTCACCGCCCCCGACGGCTCGTCGTACGAGATCGACAACGGCGCGGTCGTGATCGCCTCGATCACCTCCTGCACCAACACCTCCAACCCCTCCGTCATGCTGGGCGCCGCCCTGCTGGCGAAGAAGGCCGTGGAGAAGGGCCTGACCGTCAAGCCGTGGGTCAAGACCACCCTGGCCCCCGGGTCCAAGGTCGTCATGGACTACTACGAGAAGGCCGGCCTGCTCCCGTACATGGAGAAGCTGGGCTTCAACCTGGTCGGCTACGGCTGCGTCACCTGCATCGGCAACTCGGGCCCGCTGCCCGAGGAGGTCTCGGCCGCGGTCAACGAGGCCGACCTCGCCGTCGTCTCGGTGCTCTCCGGCAACCGCAACTTCGAGGGCCGGATCAACCCGGACGTCAAGATGAACTACCTGGCCTCCCCGCCGCTGGTGGTCGCCTACGCCCTCGCCGGCAACATGAACATCGACATCACCCGGGACGCCCTCGGCCAGGACGCCGACGGCAACGACGTCTTCCTCGCCGACATCTGGCCCTCCGAGCAGGAGGTCGCCGACACCGTCGCCGGCTCCATCGACGAGGCCATGTTCGACAAGGGCTACCAGGACGTCTTCGCCGGCGACCACCGCTGGCAGTCGCTCCCGGTCCCGACCGGCAACACCTTCGAGTGGGACGCCGAGTCGACCTACGTCCGCAAGCCCCCGTACTTCGAGGGCATGGCCAAGACCCCGAGCCCGGTGAACGACATCGCCGGCGCCCGCGTCCTGGCCAAGCTGGGCGACTCGGTCACCACCGACCACATCTCCCCGGCCGGCAACATCAAGCCGGGCACCCCGGCGGCGCAGTACCTGACCGCCAACGGTGTGGAGAAGCGCGACTTCAACTCCTACGGCTCGCGCCGCGGGAACCACGAGGTCATGATCCGCGGCACCTTCGCCAACATCCGCCTGCGCAACCAGATCGCGCCGGGCACCGAGGGCGGCTACACCCGCGACTTCACCCAGGCCGACGCGCCGGTGTCGTTCATCTACGACGCCTCGCAGAACTACCAGGCCGCCGGCACCCCGCTGGTCGTCCTGGCCGGCAAGGAGTACGGCTCCGGCTCGTCCCGCGACTGGGCCGCCAAGGGCACCGCGCTGCTCGGCGTCAAGGCCGTCATCGCCGAGTCCTACGAGCGCATCCACCGCTCGAACCTGATCGGCATGGGCGTCCTCCCGCTGCAGTTCCCGGAGGGCGAGAACGCCGACTCGCTGGGCCTGACCGGCGAGGAGACCTTCTCCTTCACCGGTGTGACCGAGCTCAACGAGGGCCGCACCCCGAAGACCGTCAAGGTCGTCGCGGGTGACAAGGAGTTCGACGCGGTCGTCCGCATCGACACCCCCGGTGAGGCGGACTACTACCGCAACGGCGGCATCCTGCAGTACGTGCTGCGCAGCCTGATCAACGGCTGACCACCGCGCTGACGCCGAGGAGGCCGGACCGCACCCGCGGTCCGGCCTCCTCCGTCGTTCCCGGGGAGCTCCGCGCACCCGCCGCCGCGACCGCCGTCCGCCGCGACCGCCGTCCGCCGCGACCGCCGCGCGTCGATCGGGGTGCCCCCGGACGCCGCCGCGCGCCCCGTGGCCGGACACGTGTCGGCCCCCGCCGCGACCGGGTGTCGCGACGGGGGCCGAACGGTCGGCGGCGGAGCCGGTCAGCCCCGGTCGGCGGCCTGCGCCCGCAGCGCCCGGGCCAGGTCGTCCCGGCGCTCCAGCACCAGCCGGCGCAGCGCGGGCGCCGCGTCCGGGTGGCCGGTCAGCCAGGCGTCGGCCTCGGCCAGCGTGGCCCCGTCGACCTGGGACTGCGGGAAGAAGCCGCCGACGATCCGCATCGCGATCTCGATCGTCCGCTCGGACCAGACCCGCTCCAGCAGCTTGAAGTAGGGCGCCGCGTAGAGGGCGGTCAGGTCACGGTGGCCGGGCACCGCGAAGCCGGCGATGTTGGCCTCGACCAGCGCGTTGGGCAGCTCGTCGGAGTCGATCACGGCGGACCAGGCGGCGGCCTTGGCCTCCGGGGTGGGCCGGGCGGCCAGGCACTGGGTGTGCTGGCGGCGGCCGCTCGCGGTGTTGTCGGCGGCGAGCTCCCCGGCCAGCTCCTCCTCGCCGGCCTGGCCGGCCGCGGCCAGGGTCAGCCACAGGGCCCAGCGCAACTCCTGGTCGACCTCAAGGCCGTCGATCCGGGCGGTGCCGGCCAGCAGGCCGCGGACCAGGCCGAGGTGCTCGGAGCCGTTGGCGGTCTGGGCGAGGAACCGGGCCCAGGCCAGCTGGTGGTCGCTGCCGGGCGCGGCGGCGCGCAGTTCGTTCAGCGCGCTGTCGGCGAGCAGCCGGCCGCCCTCGCCGCGCCAGGCGGGGTCGGCGTAGAGGTCGACGGCGGTCCTGGCCTGGAGGTGCAGCGACTGCAGGACGCCGATGTTGGCCTCCTGGCCGCCGAACCGCAGCACCAGCGCGACGTAGTCGCGGGCCGGCATCAGGGCGTCCCGGGTGAGGTTCCAGACGGCGGACCAGGCGAGCGCGCGGGCCAGGTCGTCCTTGATGTCGCCGAGCCCGGTCCGCAGGGTCTCCAGCGACTCCTCGTCGAAGCGGATCTTGCAGTACGTCAGGTCGTCGTCGTTGAGCAGGACGAGCGCGGGCCGGGCGCGGCCGGCGGCGCCGTCGACGACGGTGCGGGGGCCGGTGACGTCCAGTTCGAAGCGCTCGGTGCGCACCAGCGCGCCGTCCGCGTCGCGGTCGTAGAGGCCGACGGCGATCCGGTGCGGGCGCTGGACGTCGCCGTCCTGGACGACGGCGAGTTCGGTGATCCGGCCCTCGGCGTCGGCGGTGAGCTGCGGGGCGAGGGTGTTGACGCCGGCGGTCTGCAGCCAGGCGGCGGCCCAGGACCTGAGGTCGCGGCCGCTGGTGTCCTCCAGGATGTCCAGCAGGTCGCCGAGTTCGGTGTTGCCGAAGGCGTGCCGCTGGAAGTAGCGGCGGGCGCCCTCGAAGAAGGCGTCGGCACCGGCGTAGGCGACGAGCTGCTTGAGCACCGAGGCGCCCTTGGCGTAGGTGATGCCGTCGAAGTTGAGCTTGGCGTCCTCCAGGTCCCGGATGTCCGCCGTGATGGGGTGGGTGGTGGGGAACTGGTCCTGCCGGTAGGCCCACGCCTTGCGCTGGTTGGCGAAGGTGACCCAGGCGGCCTGGAAGCGGGTGCCGGCGCCGACCAGCCCGTAGGAGCCCATGAAGTCGGCGAAGGACTCCTTCAGCCACAGGTCGTCCCACCAGCGCATGGTGACCAGGTCGCCGAACCACATGTGCGCCATCTCGTGCAGGATCACGTTGGCGCGGGCCTCGTAGGCGGCGTCGGTGACCTTCGAGCGGAAGACGAACTCCTCGCGGAAGGTGACGCAGCCGGGGTTCTCCATCGCGCCGATGTTGTACTCGGGGACGAACGCCTGGTCGTACTTGCCGAAGGGGTACGGGTAGTCGAACTTCTCGTGGAAGAAGTCGAGTCCGAGCTTGGTGACGCCGAGGATCTCGTCGGCGTCGAAGTACGGGGCGAGCGACCGGCGGCAGAGCGCGGCGAGCGGGATGTCGAGCACGGTGCCGTCGGCGAGGGTGCGGCTGTAGTGGTCGCGCACGACGTGGTACGGGCCGGCGACGACGGCGGTGAGGTAGGTGGAGATCGGCTTCGTCGGCGCGAACTCCCAGGTGCGGGCGGCGCCGTCCGCGGTGACGCGGTCGTGCGCGGCGTTGGAGCGGACGTCCCAGGCGGCCGGAGCGGTGACGGTGAAGCTGAACGGCGCCTTCAGGTCGGGCTGCTCGAAGGTGGCGAAGACCCGGCGGGCGTCGGCCGGCTCGTAGTGGGTGTAGAGGTAGGTCTCGCCGTCGGCCGGGTCGGTGAAGCGGTGCAGGCCCTCGCCGGTGCGGCTGTAGGCGCAGTCGGCCTCGACGGTGAGCACGTTCTCGGCGGCGAGACCGTCGACGCGCACCCGGGCGCCGTCGTAGGCGGTGGCCGGGTCGAGGGCGCGGCCGTTCAGGGTGACGGCGCGGACGGCGGGGGCGAGCAGGTCGACGAAGGTCGAGGCGCCCGGTTCGGCGCAGCGGAAGGCGACGGTGGTGGTGGACCGGAAGGTGGCGGCCGCCGGATCGGGGGCCGAGGTCAGGTCGAGCCGGACCCGGTAGCTGTCCACGGTGAGGACGCTGGCCCGCTGCTGGGCTTCGTCACGGCTCAGGTTCTTGCCCGGCACGGCGGTACTCCTTTGTCCGGCTCGCACGGTGGTGCGGTCTTCGCTGGTGCAGTGGTACGGCGCGCTGTGGCGCTGCGGGGGCATCCTTTCACGCCCCCCGCGCCGGTACCATTGCACAACTCGTCGGGGTGGGCCGGAATCACCGGCCGGGTCCGGGTGTTGGGGGGTGACGGGGCGGTCGCGCGGGTCCGCGCGGAGCCGTTCCCCGACCGCCTTCCCGCCGCTCCTCCCCGGACGACTCCCGGACGACTCTCGAAGGACGACAGCCGTGACGACTGCCGCTGGTTCCGCTTCCACCGACCGCAAGACCGCCGACTTCTGGTTCGACCCGGCCTGTCCGTGGGCGTGGATGAGCTCCCGCTGGCTGATCGAGGTCCAGCAGCTCCGTCCGGTGGACGTGAACTGGCACGTCATGAGCCTGTCGGTGCTGAACGAGCACCGCGACCTGCCGGCGAACTACCGGGAGCTGCTGGACAACGCCTGGGGCGCGGTGCGGGTGTGCATCGCCGCGGCGGAGAAGCACGGCGACGAGGTGCTGGGCCGGCTGTACACCGAGCTGGGCACCCGCTTCCACAACCAGGGCCTGCCGCAGAACCGGGAGACGATCGAGGCGGCGCTGGCCGCGGCCGGTCTGCCGGTGGAGCTGGCGGACGCGGCCGGCAGCGACGCCCACGACGACGCCCTGCGGCTGTCGCACCAGCAGGGCATCACCCTGGTCGGCGAGGACGTCGGCACCCCGGTGATCGCGGTCGAGGGCGCGGACGGCGACCGGGTCGCGTTCTTCGGCCCGGTGGTGACCCCGACCCCGCGCGGCGAGGCCGCCGCCCGGCTGTGGGACGGCACCCTGCTGGTGGCCTCCACCCCGGGCTTCTACGAGCTCAAGCGGACCCGCACCGCGAGCCCGTCCTTCGAGTAGCGGTCGTCGCGCAGGACCGTCGCACGCGGCCGTCGCGCAGGACCTTCGCACACGCGGGCGGGGCCCGGTACCAGCTGGTACCGGGCCCCGCCCGCGTGTCGTGCCCGGTCCGTCAGCCGGTGGAGCCGGTCGCGGCGGCGGCGTCCCGGCGCTGCTTCACCAGCCCGGCGGTGACCAGCAGCGCGACCAGCACGCCGGCGGCGTACAGCTGCTCGCGGTTGCCCTCGGTGGTGGTCATCAGCGCCAGGATGCCGACGACGGCGGCCATCGCGAGCCAGGTCAGGTACGGGTAGCCCCACATCCGGACGGTGAGCAGCTCGGGCGCCTCGCGCTCCAGCCGGCGGCGCATCCTCAGCTGGACGGCGCAGATGAACAGCCAGACCACCAGGATGGCGACGCCGGTGGTGTTCATCAGCCAGGTGAAGACGGTGTCGGGCCAGAACTTGGCGGCCAGGACGGCGCCGAAGCCGAACAGGCAGGAGGCCAGCACGGCCCGGCGGGGGACGCCGCCGCTCACCTTGGCGAGCGCGCGCGGGCCCTGACCGCGGCCGACCAGCGAGTACGCCATCCGGGAGGCGCCGTAGATGTTGGCGTTCATCGCGGACAGCAGCGCGATCAGCACCACCACCTGCATGATCGTCCCGGAGCCGGGCACCCCGAGGTGGCTCAGCACGGTGACGTAGGGGCCGTCGGCGACGACCGCCGGGTCCTTCCACGAGACCAGGGTGACGACGAGCGCCATCGAGCCGATGTAGAAGATCGCGATCCGCCAGACCGCGGTGCGCACGGCGTTGGCGACGTTGCGCTTGGGGTCGTCGGACTCGGCGGCGGCGATGGTGACGGTCTCCAGGCCGCCGTAGGCGAACACGGAGGCGAGCAGGCCGACGATGAGTCCGCTGGTGCCGTTGGGCAGGAAGCCGCCCTGGCCGGTGAGGTTGGCGGTGCCGGGGGCGCCGGGGCCGATCACCCCGGCCAGGCCGAGTCCGCCGAGCACCAGGAAGGCGAGGATCGCGGCGACCTTGACGGTGGCGAACCAGAACTCGAACTCGCCGAAGTTCTTCACCGCGGTGAGGTTGCTGGCGCAGAAGAACACCATGAACAGGGCGACCCAGACCCAGGCGGAGACGCCGGGGACCCAGCCGTTGACGATCTTCCCGGCGGCGGTGGCCTCGGCGGCGACACCGCAGCAGAGCATCACCCAGTACATCCAGCCCGCGGTGATCCCGGCCCAGGGGCCGATCTCCTTCTCGGCGTGCACCGAGAAGGAGCCGGAGGCGGGGCGGGCCGCCGACATCTCGCCGAGCATCCGCATGATCAGCATGACCAGCAGGCCGGAGAGCGTGAAGGCCAGGATGATGGCGGGCCCGGCCGCCGCGATGCCCGCGCCGGAGCCGACGAAGAGGCCGGCGCCGATGACGCCGCCGAGGGCGATCATCGACAGGTGGCGCTGCTTGAGCCCGTGCGAGAGCTGTTGGCCGCCGCCCGGCGGAGCGGGCGTGGTGGTCCCGGGCGCCGTGGGCGCGGAGGTGGGGGCCATGGGGGTGGGATCCAGACTGTTCGACATGCGGTGCGAGTTGCCCAATATCCGGGGACGAGGCCGTCGGCGCCAAGAATGTCCGGATCGGGCCCAGAATGCGGACCCCATGGTAACGCTGCCCGCCCGCCCGGTTGCCGAGAGTGGCGAGAACGGGCCGGGCGGGACCGGAGGCCGGTGGCAACCGGCCGGACGGGGTCGGGAGCGGGCCGGGCGCGGGCGGCGGAAGGGGGCGGGACCCGACAAGGACGGGGTCCGGGGGTTTGTCCGGATCCATGACGGTCCCCGGGGTGATCGCCGCGTAGGTTCGGAGTGATCACTCACTCTCGTCCGCCGGCCCCGCGGCCGTCCGGATCCGCGCCGTGCCGAGGAGAAGCCCGATGGCCACCGCCAGTACCCCCGTTCCCAGCCGTGCCGTCCTGGCGGACCTGCTGCCCGCCGCCGGCACCCGCCTCGGCACGCAGGCCCGGGACCTCGCCCTGGTGGCCGGGGGCGCCGCCCTCACCGGCCTGGCCGCTCAGCTGTCGGTGAACGTCCCCGGTTCCCCGGTGCCGGTGACCGGCCAGACCTTCGCCGCGCTGCTGGTCGGCACCGCGCTCGGCGCCCGCCGCGGCGTCGCCTCGCTCGGCCTCTACCTGCTGGCCGGGGCGGCGGGGGTGCCGTGGTTCGCCGAGGGCACGGCCGGCTGGTCGGCGGCCTCGTTCGGCTATGTGATCGGCTTCGTGCTGGCGGCCGGCCTGGTCGGCGCGCTGGCCCGGCGCGGCGCCGACCGCTCGCCGGTGCGCACCGCCGCCGCCGTGGTCCTCGGCAGTCTCGCCATCTACGCCGTCGGGGTGCCGTACCTGGCGTTCGCCCTCGACGTGCCGCTGGCCCGCGCCGCCGAGCTCGGCCTCTACCCGTACCTCGTCGGCGACGCCCTGAAGGCCGTGCTGGCGGCCGGCGCCCTCCCGCTGGCCTGGAAGCTGCTCGGCGGCCGCCGGGACGCGTGACCGGGGCTCACCGGCCCCCTGCGGAGCCCGGGTACGGACGCATGCCACACTCATGGGCATGCGCGTGTACCTGGGCTCCGACCATGCCGGCTACGAACTGAAGAACCACCTCGTGGAGTGGCTCAAGGAGGCCGGCCACGAGCCGGTCGACTGCGGGCCGCACATCTACGACGCCCTCGACGACTATCCGCCGTTCTGCCTGCGGGCAGCCGAGCGCACCGCCTCGGACCCGGAGGCGCTGGGCATCGTGATCGGCGGCTCGGGCAACGGCGAGGCGATCGCCGCCAACAAGGTCAGGGGCGTCCGCGCCGCGCTGGCCTGGAGCGAGCAGACCGCCGCGCTCGGCCGCGAGCACAACAACGCCAACGTGGTCTCCATCGGCGGCCGGATGCACACCGAGGAGGAGGCGACCAAGTTCGTCGAGATCTTCCTCAACACCCCGTACAGCGGCGAGGAGCGCCACACCCGCCGGATCGACATGCTGTCCGTGTACGAGACCACCGGTGAGCTCCCGCCGATCCCGGCCCACCACCCGCAGCAGGAGGGCTGACCCTCCCGTCCGTCCCGGCTCCCACGACCGGCCGCGCCCCGACGGCGCGGCCGGTCGTCGCGTTCCCGGACCCGTTCCCGGACCCGCTCCCGGTGGCGCGCCGGGGCCCGGGGGCACCCGGAACCGGCCGTACGGCGGCTGAACGGCAGCTGGACGGCAGCTGTGTGATCACCGTGTGATCGCTGTGTGATCGGCCACAGCGCGCACCCCGGCGCGTGCCCCGTCCGACCGCCCGCGCGCGGGCCGCGTGCGCCGCCCGGGCGGTTCGTACGCCCCGTGCCCGTACGCCTCCTGACGCCCCGGACGCCGCCCGCCGCAATCGGCCGAAACCCGCTGACACGCCCGCGCCACCGGGACGCCGCCACCGCCCCGGCCGTCGACGCCGACCGGGAGTGCTGGATATGGTCGGTCCCCATGGCTGGCAGACCGCAGGGCGCACCGCCCCGGACGACTGCGACGAGGCCCGGCGCCGTACCGGCGTCCGACCCCGTGACGGCCCGGTTGCGCAAGAGGCTCCGCCGGGTCCGCCGAAGGCTGCGCACTGCCGCCGTCGACTGGTTCCGCGGCGGCGCCGCCGACTGGCCGGTGTTGTGCGCGCTGGCCCTGCTGGTGCCGCTGCTGATCGTGCTCAACGTCCGCTGGCCCGCCTGGGCCCCGCCCACCGCGCTGGTGCTGCCGATCCTGGCGGCCGCCCTGCTGCTGCGCCCCGGCTCGCTGGTGGTGCTGTACGCGCTCGCCGCGCTCGGGCTGTCCGCCGAGTCGGTCATCCACACCGGCCAGCGGGTCGCCAGCGACCATCCCGAGTCCTACACCTACGGCGTCACCCCCGGCGCCGCCCTGGTGGTCGGCGCGGCCGGGGTCGGCGGGCTGCTGCTGGCCCAGTTCCGCAGCCGGGTCGGCGTGCCCTGGTGGGGCGGCTCGACGATGCTGTTCGACCTGCGCGAGCGGCTGCGGGTGCAGAGCCGGGTGCCCGGGCTGCCGGAGGGGTGGCACGCGGACATGGCGCTGCGCCCGGCCGGCGGGCAGTCCTTCTCGGGCGACTTCGTGGTCGCCGACCGCACCGGCCCGGGCCGGCGGGTGCTGGAGGTGGTCCTCGCGGACGTCTCCGGCAAGGGCATGGACGCGGGCTCCCGGGCGCTGCTGCTCTCCGGGGCCTTCGGCGGACTGCTCGGCTCACTTCCCGCGCACGACTTCCTTCCCGCCGCCAACGGCTATCTGCTGCGGCAGTCCTGGGAGGAGGGCTTCGCGACGGCCGTGCACCTGGTGCTGGACCTGGACACCGGCGAGTACGAGCTGCTCTCGGCCGGCCACCTGCCGGGGATGCAGCGGCTGGCGGGCGCCGGCCGCTGGGAGACCAAGGAGGCCCTGGAGGGCCCGGCGCTGGGCATCTACGACGGCGCCAAGTTCGAGGGCGTGCGGGGGCGGCTGAACCGCGGCGACGTGCTGATGCTGTGCACCGACGGCATGGTGGAGGCGCCCGGCCGGGACCTCTCCGAGGGCATGGACCGGCTGATGGGCGAGGCGGACCGGCTGGTGCCGGGCGGCGGCCCGGGCGCCGGCGGCGGCTCGGCCTCCCGGCTGATCGAGACGGTCGCCCGGGACATCAACGACGACCGCGCGGTCCTGCTGATCTGGCGCGACTGAGCGCGGCGTCCGGGTCCGGCGGGGTCGGCGGGCGGTGGCACGTGCCACCGGCAGCTGCTGTCAAGCCCCGGAGCTGATCTTCGGCCAATTCCGCCGCCCCGGAGACGGAGCGGACCTGCCGGTTCCGGTCCGACCCGCCGAACGTTCCCGGCCGCTCAGCGGTACCCCGCCGACGAATCGTCAGGATGTCTCGACTATCGTCCCGGTCGGCGGAAACTCGTCTCGCATCGCAGGATGACGGCGTTCGACAGACAGTCAGACCTTTACGCAATCGGCACGTTCGACCACACTGAGTCCGGGCGGGACTGTTCAGGATTCGGGGGATGGGGGGCGCCACATGCGGCACGACGGACACCGTGCGGTCGTACCGGGCGGCCTTCCCTCCGGCCTCGACGTGCCGGACGAACTGCTGTTCCGCCTCGGGACCGTCGGACAGGCCGGGGTCCGGCTTCGCAGGGGTCGTCAGCCGGTGGCGCCCCGCTATGAAACGAGGAAGTGAGTCCGGGTGGCACTCTCCGTCTCCGCGCTGGTCCTGTTCGGCATCGTCTGCTTCATCTTCATCCGCCAGAAGCAGCTCAAGACCGGGCACTTCATCCTGGCCGCCCTGTTCGGCTTCATGCTCAACCAGAGCACGGCCGCCAAGCCGATCCAGGACTTCCTGAGCCAGGTCGCCAAGTCCATCTCCGGCATCGCCAGCTGACCTGCGGCCGCCGGCCCTCCGCGGCCGGCGAACCGTTCACCGGTCCGCGCGTCCCGCCCGCCGCCATCGGGCGAACAGGCCCCGCGGGCGTGCCGCCGCCACGGCCGCCGGCCGGGCCGGACCGGCCCCGTCGGCGCCCGTCGCCGGGAGCGGCGGGGCCAGGGGCTCCCCGTGCGCCGTCAGCAGCACGAACAGCCTTGCCCAGCACAGCCGTTCGCCGCGCGGCCAGTCCAGCGCCCGGAGCGCAGCCGAGGCCGCCTCGCTGACCTCGCCGTCGACCCGGACCTCCGCCACGTCGTCCCCCGCGCGGCCGCCGAGGAACAGCTTCACCCCGTGCGGCCGCCGCCCGCCCGGTCCGGAGAGCTCCGCCAGCAGCGCCGGTGCCAGCGCCGGCAGCACCCGGTTCCCGGCCAGCCAGGCGGCCAGCCGCTCGTTGCCGAACCCGAACACCGCCGCCGGCCCCTGGACGGCGTGCCAGCCGGGCAGTTCGGGGTGATCGGCGTGGTCGCCGTGCGCGCCGCGGCCCTCCGCCAGCTCCACCAGGGCGCTCGCCGTGGTGGTCGCCCACATCCGCACCGCGTTGTCGAGCTTCTCCTCCTCGGTCTTGCCGAGACCGGCCGTGCAGTCCCACACCACCGGCGCGTCCGCCCGGCCGAGCTCCAGCACCCAGCCGAGGTCGACGTGTCCGGCGCCCTCGCCGTCCTGGTGCTCGCGCACCGCCACCGCCGTGGTGCCCGGACCGCGCACCACCTCGCCGTCGGCGGTGAACACCTGCCCGAGCCGTGCCATCTCCCGGACCACGCAGCGCTGTATGACGGCCAGTCGGTCCTGCGGGCGCACGGGGACTCCTCCGCTCGGGGCTTCGAATCGTCTCGAACTGTCGTCTGCCCGTCGAACTGCTCTCGAACGCCGCCGAGGCTATCGGCCCGGAGGCCCGCCGGGAAACCGCCCGGGCCCTTCCGGTCCGGCCCCGGGCGGCCCCGGAGGCGCCCGGGGCCGCGGGCCGCCCACTCCGGTCGCGGAAATGTCGTGGATGCCCCACTTTGGGTAGCGGACACCACTGGCACCGCCTGGAGATCGCCGCATGCCCCGCACCGCCCCGAACCCCCCGTCGGCACCGATGGCAGCCCCGGCCGCCTCCGGCCCGGCCGCCGCCCGCCCGGTCGCCTCCGGCCTGGTCGCCGAGATCGAGGCGTACCTGGCCTCGTTGCCCGCCCCCGCGCGCACCCCGGCGCCCTGCCCCCCGCTCGACGGCGGCCCCCGGGTCTGCCCGCTCGGCTCGGTGCTCCGGCCCTGGTACGCCGACCACGCCCCGCCCCGCGCCACCCTGCTCGACCGGGTGCTGCGCCGCCCGGCCCGGCCCGTGCCGGTGACCGCCGCCGAGCACCTCGGCCTCGCCTCCCGCTACATCGCGGCGCACGGATGGCTGCAGGGCGCGATGTGGGACGGGGCCGGCCGGGTCTGTCTGCTCGGCGCCCAGGCGGCGGTGCTGGCCCACGGCTACGGCACCCCGGCCACCGTCCGCACCGCCCGGGTCCAGCTGATGGAGGTGCTGCACGCCACCGGCCGCCGGGTGAGCTCCCCGGACGAGTACAACGACCGGCCCTCCACCCGCCAGTCCGACGTGCACCGGCTGCTGGACCGGGCCGCCGCCCGCGCCGCCCGGCTCGGCCTCTGAACGCCCGCGCCCACCGCGCGGTCCCGGACGCGCGAACGGCCCCGACGGATGCTCAGCATCCCTCGGGGCCGTTCTGTGGAGCGGGCGACGAGAATCGAACTCGCGTGACTAGTTTGGAAGACTAGGGCTCTACCATTGAGCTACGCCCGCGCGAACCTCCGGCCGTCACCGGACGGAAGGTCGGGAACAGCGTACCCGGTCCGGCCGCCCGCGCGCACACCCCATTCCCGTGAGGGCCCCGGAGCATTCCCGCGCGGGCCTCGGAACGGCCTCGGAATATCTCGCCGATCCGGCAGGGCCCGGCGTGTACGCTTCCTCTCGGCACCACGGGGTGTGGCGCAGTTTGGTAGCGCGTCCGCTTTGGGAGCGGAAGGCCGTCGGTTCGAATCCGGCCACCCCGACAGAGTGCGCAGGGTCTCGCCCACGGCGGGGCCCTGTTGTCGTTGGCTCCCCGGCGTCCCGGGAAAGAGTGCCGCACGCCACACCGGGGGCGCGCGCCCCCGGGCGCGGCCCCGCCCCCGATCGCCCTCGAACGTGCCGGAAGCACCCCGGAACGGCCCCGGAAGGCCCCCGACGGCGGCGCGCTGGCGTCCGCCTTTCGTGGTACCGGTAGGATGGGGCGCTGGCGGTAGTCCCTGTGGCGTCCACCCAGGTCGACCGCACGAGGGCGAGGAGTCACGCTCACCGTCCACCCCCCACGGGAGATGCAGCTCCAACCGCCCATCGCCCGTCTCGCCCGTCTCGCCCGCATCCGGCTCCGGCCGGTCGTTCGGGGAGGGCGAGGCAACCCGACCGCAAGCCCCATAGGAGACCCAACCGTGAAGAGCGCCGTCGAGACTCTGAACCCGACCCGGGTTCGACTCACCGTCGAGGTGCCCTTCGAGGAGCTCAAGCCCAGCCTCGACGCGGCGTACAAGAAGATCAACCAGCAGGTCTCGGTCCCGGGCTTCCGTAAGGGCAAGATCCCGAACCGGGTCATCGACCAGCGCTTCGGCCGTGGTGCCGTGCTGGAAGAGGCCGTCAACGACGCCCTGCCGCGCTTCTACACGCAGGCCGTCGACGAGGGCAAGATCGAGGTTCTCGGACAGCCCGACATCACCAACATCGAGGGTGTCGAGACGCTCGCCGATGGCGGCGACCTGAAGTTCACCGCCGAGGTGGACATCCGTCCGGAGATCACTCTCCCGGACTTCTCGGCCATCGAGGTCACCGTCGACCCGATCGTGGTCTCGGACGAGGACATCGACAAGTCCCTGGAGCAGCTGCGCGAGCGCTTCTCCTCGGTCAAGGACGTCGAGCGCGCCGCGGCCGCCGGCGACACCGTGGTCCTCGACCTGGAGGCCAAGGTCGACGGCGAGGTGCCGGAGGACGGCACTGCCGCCGGCGTCAGCTACGAGATCGGCTCGGGCCGTCTGATCGACGGCATCGACGAGGCCGTCCTCGGCCTGGAGGCCGGTGGCACCGCGACCTTCACCACCGAGCTCAAGGGCGGCACCCAGGCCGGCCAGACCTCCGAGGTCACCGTCACGGTCACCGCGGTCCAGGAGAAGGAGCTGCCGGAGCTGGACGACGAGTTCGCCCAGCTGGCGAGCGAGTTCGACACCCTGGAGGACCTGAAGGCCGACTCCCGCAAGCGCCTTGAGCGCATGAAGGAGTACGACCAGGCCACCCAGGCCCAGGAGAAGGTGCTGGACGCGCTGCTCGGCCTGGTCGAGATCGAGTTCCCGGAGAAGCTCCTCAAGGACGAGATCGAGACCCGCAAGCACAACCTCGAGCACCACCAGCTGGAGCCGATGGGCCTCACCCTGGCGGCCTACCTGGAGACCCAGGGCAAGTCGGAGGACGAGTTCCTGGCGGAGACCGAGGAGCAGGCGAAGAAGGGCATCAAGACCCAGTTCGTCCTGGACCAGATCGTCGCCGACGAGGAGCTCAACGTCTCCCAGGAGGAGCTGACCGAGCACCTCATCCGTCGCGCCGCCGGCTCGGGCCTCACCCCGGACCAGTTCGCCCAGCAGGTCGTCCAGGGCGGCCAGGTTCCGCTGCTGGTCGGCGAGGTCGCCCGCGGCAAGGCGCTGGCCACCGTGGTCGAGGCCGCCAAGGTCGTCGACACCGAGGGCAACGAGGTCAACTTCGACGACGACGAGGCCGACGAGTCGGCCGAGACCGTCGAGGCCCCGGCCGCCGAGGCCGAGGCCGAGGTCGAGGCCGAGGTCGAGGAGAAGACCGGGGCCTGACCACCCCGGTAGTCCCGCTCGCCCCGAGCCGCGACAGCGGGCCCGGACGCCGTACGGTGTCCGGGCCCGCTGCGTTGTGTCCGCGAACCCTGCGCTCACAGCGAACAGTTCTGCGTGAGGGATTCTGCGGCCCGGCCTGCGCGTTAGGGTCCATGGACAGCAACAATCACGACGTGATACCCGGAAGCTGTGCGACACCGTGACGGCCGTGGAGCGACCGTCCAAATCGACTGAGCAGGTGGCTAAGTGACGTACCCGCAGATGCAGATGCCCGGCCCGATGGCGCCGCACGCCGCCGCTGGTGACGTGCTCGGCGGCCTCGGCGACCAGGTCTACAACCGGCTGCTCAACGAGCGGATCATCTTCCTCGGTCAGCAGGTCGACGACGACATCGCCAACAAGATCACCGCTCAGCTGCTGCTGCTGGCCGCGGACCCGGACAAGGACATCTTCCTCTACATCAACTCCCCGGGCGGCTCGATCTCGGCCGGCATGGCGATCTACGACACCATGCAGTACATCAAGAACGACGTCGTCACGATCGCGATGGGCATGGCGGCCTCGATGGGTCAGTTCCTGCTGACCGCGGGCGCCAAGGGCAAGCGCTTCTCGCTGCCGAACGCCAACATCCTCATGCACCAGCCGTCCGCCGGCCTCGGCGGTTCGGCCACGGACATCCGGATCCAGGCCGAGCAGCTGCTGCGCACCAAGAAGCGGATGTCGGAGCTGATCGCCTTCCACAGCGGCCAGTCCTTCGAGCAGATCACCCGGGACTCCGACCGTGACCGCTGGTTCACCCCGGAGGAGGCCCTGGAGTACGGCCTGATCGACGCGATCATGCACAGTGCCGCGGACGTCCCCGGCGGCGGCGGCACCGGCGCCTGAGCCCCGTCCCGGGCCCACGAGACCACAGCCACAACGCTCCGGAGGACCAGAACACCCATGAACATCCCCAGCCTGTCGGCCGCCAAGGCCCGCGTCGAGGACATGCGAGCGGAGGGCCGCTACATCGTCCCGCGCTTCGTCGAGCGCACCTCCCAGGGCATCCGCGAGTACGACCCGTACGCCAAGCTGTTCGAGGAGCGCATCATCTTCCTCGGCTCCCAGGTGGACGACGTGTCGGCCAACGACATCATGGCGCAGCTGCTGTGCCTGGAGTCGATGGACCCGGACCGCGAGATCCAGATGTACATCAACTCGCCCGGCGGCTCGTTCACGGCCCTGACGGCGATCTACGACACCATGCAGTACGTCAAGCCCGACATCACCACCGTCTGCATGGGCCAGGCGGCCTCGGCGGCGGCCGTGCTGCTGGCGGCGGGCACCCCCGGCAAGCGGATGGCGCTGCCGAACGCCCGCATCCTGATCCACCAGCCGTACACCGAGACCGGCCGCGGCCAGGTCTCGGACCTGGAGATCCAGGCCCGGGAGATCTTCCGGATGCGCGAGCAGCTGGAGGAGATGCTCTCGAAGCACTCCAACAAGTCGGTCGAGGAGGTCCGCGAGGACATCGAGCGCGACAAGATCCTCACCGCCGAGGAGGCCGTCGAGTACGGTCTGGTCGACCTGGTGATCTCGACCCGCAAGGCATCGCTGACCTCCTGAGGCCGGCACCCCCGCGGCGCCGTCCTCGGCCCGCGGGGGCCGGGGGCGGGGCGTGCGAGCCGATCGCGCGCCCCGCCCCCGGCACACCGGCGGCTCCTCCGACGGCATCTGTTCGGTATCAATTCGCCCAGGGCGTAGGGCAGACCCGGCGAAGAGGGCGGAATCGACGGCTCGGCAGAGTACCGTCGGACAGCGAGACCGATCGCCGTCGGCGTCGTCGGTCCACAGCACCAGGCCCCGGAAACCCCGCGGGGCCCCTGGCGAAGGGGAAGCACCTCGTGGCACGCATCGGAGACGGTGGCGACCTGCTCAAGTGCTCGTTCTGCGGCAAGTCGCAGAAGCAGGTGAAGAAGCTGATCGCCGGCCCAGGCGTGTACATCTGCGACGAGTGCATCGACCTGTGCAACGAGATCATCGAGGAGGAGCTCGCCGAGACCTCCGAGGTGCGCTTCGAGGAGCTGCCGAAGCCCCGCGAGATCTACGAGTTCCTCGACCAGTACGTGGTCGGCCAGGACCTCGCCAAGAAGGCGCTGTCGGTGGCGGTCTACAACCACTACAAGCGGGTGCAGGCCGGCGAGGCCGGCCGCAGCGGCGGGAACGGCCGCGAGGACGCGATCGAGCTGGCGAAGTCCAACATCCTGCTGCTCGGTCCGACCGGCTCCGGCAAGACGCTGCTGGCGCAGACCCTGGCCCGGATGCTGAACGTGCCGTTCGCGATCGCGGACGCCACCGCGCTGACCGAGGCGGGTTACGTCGGCGAGGACGTCGAGAACATCCTGCTCAAGCTGATCCAGGCGGCGGACTACGACGTCAAGAAGGCCGAAACCGGGATCATCTACATCGACGAGATCGACAAGGTCGCCCGGAAGAGCGAGAACCCGTCGATCACCCGTGACGTCTCCGGCGAGGGTGTGCAGCAGGCGCTGCTGAAGATCCTGGAGGGCACCACCGCCTCGGTGCCGCCGCAGGGGGGCCGCAAGCACCCGCACCAGGAGTTCATCCAGATCGACACCACGAATGTGCTGTTCATCGTGGGCGGCGCGTTCGCGGGCCTGGAGCGGATCATCGAGGGCCGGGCGGGTGCCAAGGGCATCGGCTTCGGGGCGAACATCCGCTCGAAGCGGGAGCTGGACGCCAGCGACCACTTCCGCCAGGTGATGCCGGAGGACCTGGTCAAGTTCGGCATGATCCCCGAGTTCATCGGCCGCCTCCCGGTGATCACCAGCGTGCACAACCTCGACCGCGAGGCGCTGCTGCAGATCCTCACCGAGCCGAAGAACGCGCTGGTCAAGCAGTACCGCAAGCTCTTCGAACTCGACGGCGTGGAGCTGGAGTTCTCCCGGGACGCGCTGGAGGCCATCGCCGACCAGGCGATCCTGCGCGGCACCGGCGCGCGCGGTCTGCGGGCCATCATGGAGGAGGTGCTGATGTCCGTGATGTACGAGGTCCCCTCGCGCCAGGACGTCGCCCGGGTGGTCGTGACCGGGGACGTCGTCTCCAAGCACGCCATCCCCACCCTGGTGCCGCGCGACATGATCAAGCGGGAGCGGCGCGACAAGAGCGCCTGAGACCCCTCCGGCCCGCCGGTCCGTTCGTCCGGACCCGGGCCGGGACGAGGGCCCCGGTACCGCCTCCGCGGCGGTACCGGGGCCCTCGTGCTTCCGCCCGGGAACGGTGGTCCGGGTGTCCGGGGGGTGAAAGGCGTTCGTAACCGGGTTCCCGGGTTACGTAAACTGTTCGTCGTGACCGACACCACGAACCAGCGCCCCGCGAACACACCCGCCGGGGACGACGCAGCCACCCTCCCGACGACCTACGCTCCGGCGGACGTAGAGGGCGAGCTGTACGAGCGCTGGGTAGAGCGCGGTTACTTCACCGCCGACGCCGCGAGCGACAAGCCCCCGTTCACCATCGTCATCCCCCCGCCGAACGTCACCGGCTCGCTGCACCTGGGCCACGCCTTCGAGCACACGCTGATCGACGCCCTGGTCCGCCGCAAGCGGATGCAGGGGTTCGAGGCGCTGTGGCAGCCCGGCATGGACCACGCCGGCATCGCGACCCAGAACGTGGTCGAGCGCGAGCTGGCCAAGGAGGGCAAGTCCCGGCACGACCTGGGCCGCGAGGAGTTCGTCGAGCGGGTCTGGAAGTGGAAGGCGGAGTCCGGCGGCCAGATCTCCGGCCAGATGCGCCGGCTCGGCGACGGCGTCGACTGGTCGCGCGAACGCTTCACCATGGACGAGGGCCTGTCCCAGGCCGTCCAGACCATCTTCAAGAAGCTCTTCGACGACGAGCTGATCTACCGCGCCGAGCGCATCATCAACTGGTGCCCGCGCTGTCTGACCGCCATCTCGGACATCGAGGTGGAGTACCAGGACGACGACGGCGAGCTGGTCTCGATCCGCTACGGCGAGGGCGAGGACTCCATCGTCGTCGCCACCACCCGCGCCGAGACGATGCTCGGCGACACCGCGGTCGCCGTCCACCCGGACGACGAGCGCTACCGGCACCTGGTCGGCACCGAGATCGAGCTGCCGCTCACCGGCCGCCGGATCCCGATCGTCGCCGACGAGCACGTCGACCCGGAGTTCGGCACCGGCGCCGTCAAGGTGACCCCGGCCCACGACCCCAACGACTTCGAGATCGGCCAGCGCCACGGCCTGCCGAACATCGCGGTGATGGACGAGCACGCGGTGATCACCGTGCACGGCCCGTTCCTGGGCCTGGACCGGCTGGAGGCCCGCTCGGCGATCGTCGCCGCGCTGCGCGCCGACGGCCGGATCGTCGCCGAGAAGCGCCCGTACGTCCACTCGGTGGGCCACTGCTCGCGCTGCAAAACCACCATCGAACCGCGGCTCTCGATGCAGTGGTGGGTCAAGGTCGGCCCGCTGGCCCAGGCGGCCGGAGACGCCGTCCGGGACGGCCGGGTCAAGATCCACCCGCAGGAGATGGAGAAGCGCTACTTCGACTGGGTGGACAACCTGCACGACTGGTGCATCTCGCGCCAGCTGTGGTGGGGCCACCGGATCCCGGTCTGGTACGGCCCGAACGGCGAGATCGTCTGCGTCGGACCCGACGAGCAGCCGCCGGCCGGCGAGGGCTGGCACCAGGACACCGACGTCCTGGACACCTGGTTCTCCTCGGGCCTGTGGCCGTTCTCCACGCTGGGCTGGCCGGAGCAGACCGAGAGCCTGGCGAAGTTCTACCCGAACTCCGTCCTGGTCACCGGCTACGACATCCTGTTCTTCTGGGTCGCCCGGATGATGATGTTCGGGCTCTACGCGATGGACGGAACCCCGCCGTTCCACACCATCGCGCTGCACGGCATGGTCCGGGACCAGAACGGCAAGAAGATGTCGAAGTCCTTCGGCAACGTCGTCAACCCGCTGGACTGGATGGACAAGTACGGCTCGGACGCGCTGCGGTTCACGCTGGCCCGCGGCGCCAACCCGGGTGTCGACGTCCCGATCGGCGAGGACTGGGTCCAGGCGGCCCGCAACTTCGCCAACAAGATCTGGAACGCGACCCGGTTCGCGCTGATGAACGGCGCCACCGTCGAGGGCCCGCTGCCCGCGCCGGAGGAGCTGACGGCCGCGGACCGCTGGATCCTGTCGCGCCTGAACAGCACGGTCGCCGAGGTGGACGCGCTGTACGACGACTACCAGTTCTCGAAGCTCTCCGAGGCGCTGTACCACTTCGCCTGGGACGAGGTCTTCGACTGGTACGTGGAGCTCTCCAAGACCACCCTGGCCAAGGGTGGCCCGCAGGCCGACGCCGCGCGCCGGGTCCTCGGCGAGGTCCTCGACATCACGCTGCGGCTGCTGCACCCGATCGTGCCCTTCGTCACCGAGACGCTGTGGACCACGCTCACCGGGGCCGAGTCGCTCGTCATCGCCGACTGGCCGCAGGACAGCGGGTTCCGCGACGGCGGCGCCGAGGCGGAGATCGCCACCCTGCAGCGGGTCGTCACGGAGGTGCGCCGGTTCCGCACCGACCAGGGCCTGAAGCCGGGCCAGCGGGTCCCGGCCCGACTGGACCTCGACGGCACCGTGCTGGCCGTGCACGAGGACGCGATCCGCTCGCTGCTGCGCCTGACGGTGCCGGAGGAGGGCTTCGCGGCCACCGCCTCGCTGCCGGTCGCCGGTGCCACCGTGGCGCTGGACCTGTCCGGCACGATCGACGTCGCGGCGGAGCGCAAGCGTCTCGCCAAGGACCTCGCGGCGGCCGAGAAGGAGAAGGCCCAGACCGCCGGCAAGCTCGGCAACGAGGCGTTCCTCGCCAAGGCGCCGGACGACGTGGTCGCCAAGATCCGGACCCGTCAGGAGGCCGCCGAGGCCGACATCGCCCGGATCACCGCCCAGCTCGCGGCGCTGCCGCAGGGCTGACGCGCCGGCGGCTCCCCGGAGCCGCCGCCCGGTCCGACCGGAGCCGCACCCCGCCGACGCGGGGTGCGGCTCCTCCGCTTTTCCGGATGTCGGCTGATCGGGCCTCCCAATAGCCCAATCCATTGCTCCCTTCCGGCGAATATTCGTCCTGGACCGGGTGAGGTCCTATTCCGCCCGAATTGATTCCGGTCTTGCCCGCGCGGTTTCGCGGAATTTCGCAGGTCGGATGTGTACGGTGTGCTTCGAGTTCCGGACAGTGAGGGACGACGGGAGGGCATGGGCGTGGTGGTGGTGACCGAGGTGCTGGCCGACGAACTGCCTGCCGAGGCGGTCGAGGAGGCCAAGGCGCGCGCGGCGACCCTGCTGCTCGCCTTCCGGCACGGCAACCAGCTCGCGTTCGACCGCGCGCTGGACCGGCTGCTGGACGAGCACGTCGAGCGCGAGGTGGCCACGCTGCTCACCTGGATCGCGGCCGAGGCGGTCCGCAAGGCGTACGCGCCCGAGGTGGGCGACCGGGTGCTGCGGTCGATGGCCCGGCGGGCTCCGCGCGACACCGGCGCGGTGCTCGTCGAGGAGGGCGGCGTGGACGCGGCCCGGCTGATCGAGGCTGTCGCGGCCGGCGAGGTGGCGGAGGTCCGGGACCTGGTCGCCGCCACCCCCGACACCACCTTCCTGCTCGGCGGACTGCTCCAGGGCGTGGCGATGATGCTGCCGCTGCTGCCGGAGGGCGAGTTGGCCGAGATCACCGCCGAACTGCGCCGGCGGCACGGCGGGGTGCCCGCGGGCGTGCCGGAGGCCCGGGCCGGCGGCTGACCGGCTCCGGGCCCACGGCCCCGCGTGGCGCTCACGGCCCCGCGTGACGGCTACTGCTCCGTGCGTCGGTTACGGCATCGCGTGCAGGTGCGAGCCGACGGTGGAGGCGATCCCGCCACCGTTCCTGGCGTCCCAGTTGGTCGACCAGGTCATGGCCCCGCCGATCCCGGGCCACTTGGTGTCGGGCTTGAAGCTGCCGCAGTTGGTGCCGGCGGCCAGGCAGTCCAGCGCGTTGTTGACCACGGCCGGGCTGACGTAGCCGCCGCCGGCCGCGCTGGTGGAGGCGGGTACGCCGAGGCCGACCTGGTCGGGCCGCAGCCCGCCCTTGAGCTGGATGCAGGCGAGGCCGGTCAGGAAGTTGACGGTGCCCTGGGAGTAGACCTGCCCGTCGCAGCCCAGCATCGCGCCGGAGTTGTAGTACTGCATGTTGACGATGGTGAGGATGTCCTTCACGTTCAGCGCCAGCTTGAAGTACTCCGCGCCGGTCGACTGCATGTCGATGGTCTGCGGTGCCATGGTGAGGGTGAAGCCGGAGCCCGCCCTGGCCGCCAGGGTGTGCAGGGCCTGGCCCATCCAGGTGGAGCTGACGCCGTTCTCCAGGTCGATGTCGACGCCGTCGAAGCCGTAGGTCTGCATCAGCGACCAGGCGGTGTTGGCGAAGTTGGTGGCGGAAGCGGAGCTGTTGACGGAGACGGTGCCCTTCTCGCCGCCGACCGACAGGATCACCTTCTTGCCGGCCGCCCTCTTGGCCGCGATGTCGGCCTTGAACTGCGCCTCGGTGTAGCCGCCGAGCCGGGAGGAGAGCGTCGGGTCCAGGGCGAAGCCGAGGCCGCCGGCCGTACCGGTGGCCTCGGCGAAGGAGACCGCGATGATGTCGTACGCGGCCGGGACGTCGCTGATCCGCTGCACGGTGGCGCCGTTGTCGAAGTTCTGCCAGTAGCCGGTGAGCAGGTGCCTGGCCGGCGGCCGGGGCGTGGTGGCGGTGGGGGAGGGGGTGGTGGTGTCGGTCGGCGTCGGGCTGGCCGTACCGGTCGGGGTGGGGCTGGTCGCGGTCGGGGAGGGCTTGGGGTCGCCCGGGCCGAGCAGTGACACGTCGTCGGCCAGGAAGGCCGGCTGTCCGTACCAGCCGTGCAGGTAGACGGTGACGCTGGTGGTGGCGGCCCCGGTGGTGAAGGTGGTGCTGAGCTTGGACCAGCCGGTGCCGCCGGGGGTCCAGGTGCTCGGATCGGTGCCGCCGGTGCCGCGGGCGCCGAGGTAGACGTACGAGCCCTGGACCCAGCTGCTCAGCGTGTAGGTCGAGGAGGGTCTGACCGTGACGGTCTGGGTGCACTCGCCGGTCGCGCTGCCGCTCGGGGTCGAGCGCAGCGCGCCGGTGCCGGAGTGGACGGTGGTGGTCTCCGGCGCGCCGGCCGCGCAGGTCCAGCCGTTGAGGCGGTTGGCGTCCTCGAAGCCGCCGTTGCCGACGAGTTCGACGTCGGAGGGGGCGGCCTGGGCGCCGGCGCCGCCGGCGAGGACCAGGCCGCCGAGGCCGAGCGCGACGGCGGTGGCGCCGGCGAGCAGCGAGTGGACGGCGCGCGGGCGCCGGTGTGAGGCAGGTGGCATGACTCCAGCTCCTGTGGGGGAGGCCGGCGGTCCTCGTGGGGGAGGGCCGTCCGGGTGTCGACGGATCTGTGTGCGGGAGCTACCGACAACACAAGTCCCTGTCGGGGGAGGAGACTTGCCTTCACAAGGTGGAGTAGACCAATTCCGCTGTCAAGAGGGCCCCCGGCCGGGGGCCCGGCGGGTCAGGCGGCCTGCGGCAGCCCGGCGGCCCGGTGGGCGAGTCGGGCGGTCAGGTCGGCGATCCGGGCGGAGGCCAGGCCGTCCCCGTACGGGCTGGGGGTGCCGGCGAGCCGGGCGAGCCGCTCCGGGGTGTCGGAGAGCCAGGCGCGGGCGAGTGCGCCGAGTTCGGCGCCGGGCGCCACCAGCGCGGCGAAGCCGGTCTCGACGGCCTCGGGCCGTTCGGTGGAGCGGCGCACGACCAGCAGCGGGCGGCCGAGGACGGTGCACTCCTCCTGGACCCCGCCGGAGTCGGAGACCAGCAGCGCGGCGTGCCGGGCGAGCCCCAGGAAGTCGGCGTAGCCGACCGGTCCGGTCACCGTGAGCCGGGCCAGCAGCCCGTCCAGGGCGAAGCGCTCGACGGCGGCCCGGGTGCGCGGGTGCATCGGGAACAGCACCGGCGTGCCGGCCCGGGCGATCCGGTCGAGTTCGGCGAGCACGGCGCCGAGCGCCTCGGCGGTGTCGGTGTTCTCCGGCCGGTGCACGGTGGCGAGGACGTAGCCGTCCTCGGCGAGGCCGTGCCGGGCGAGCAGGCCGGCCCGCTCCCCGGCGTCGGGCAGCGAGCGGCGGACCACCTCGACGACGGTGTTGCCGGTGAGCGCGATCCGCTCCTCGTCGAGGGCCTCGGCGCGCAGGTTGGCGGCGTTGTCGGGGGTGGCCGCGCACAGCAGGTCGGAGACGTGGTCGACCATCACCCGGTTGTGCTCCTCGGGCATCGCCCGGTCGAAGCTGCGCAGTCCGGCCTCGACGTGGACGAGCGGGATCTCCCGGGCGTTGGCGGCGAGGGCGCCGGCCAGGGTCGCGTTGGTGTCGCCCTGGACGACGACCGCGGCCGGGCGGTCCTCGGCGAAGGCGGCGTCGAGCTGGCCGAGGGACTGGGCGATCTGGCCGGCCCGGGGGCGGCCGCCGACGCCGGTGAGCAGTTCGGGGCGGGGCAGGCCGAGGTCGCGCAGGAAGCGGCCGGACATCGCCTCGTCCCAGTGCTGGCCGGTGTGGACCAGCCGGGTGGCGGGGCCGAGTTCGTGGATCAGTGGGGCGAGCTTGACCAGCTCCGGGCGGGTGCCGAGGACGACGGCGACGCTGCCGGGGGCGAGCGGGCGGGCGGCGGACCGGGGGGCGGGGCACAGGTTCATGGCGGTACGGCTCCGGGGTCTGGGCGGTGCGGTGGTGCGGCGGTGGGGGCGAGGACGTCGGCGGCGCGGCCGGGGTCAGGACTCCAGGGCGGTGGGGGCGCCGACGGCGACTTTCTCGGCGTTGCGCCGGGTCTTGGCCCAGCCGTTGCGGCCGAGCAGTATCCGGACGGCGGCCCGGGTGGCGACCACGAACAGGTGGTAGGCGTAGAGCCAGACCAGCAGGCCCCAGAGCAGGCCGGTGAGCCGGCTCCGGTCGGGGCGGACGAGCCGTCGGTAGGCGGGGCCCCAGAAGACCATCGGCAGGGTGGCGAGCACGAAGGCGACCGCCATCCAGGGGCCGTAGGTCAGCTGGAACTCGGCGGTCTCCTCGGGGAAGAGCACCAGCCCGGCGCCGGTGATGGCGAGCGACAGCGGGGTGAGGACGACCAGCAGGACGCAGACCACCGGCTGGAGGAAGGTGTACAGCACCTCGGCCTTGCCGGCGGGCCGGTAGTGCGGCGAGCGCAGGACCCGGCCGGTGTAGCGCAGGCACTGCAGGTTGCCCTGGGCCCAGCGGGTGCGCTGGGTGAGGAAGCGGCGCCAGGAGACCAGGGCCTCCTGGGAGACGTTGGTCTCGGTGACGTGGGTGAGCCGCCAGCCGGCCAGTCGCAGGTCGAGCCCGGACTCGTAGTCCTCCAGCAGGGCGCGCTCGGGCCAGGGGCGGCCGTCGCGGCCCTCCTCGGCGGTGAGCGCGTCGAGGGCGGTGAGCCGGACGAACTGGCCGTTGCCGCCGAGGCCGACGCTCCCGGTGCGGCGGCGCAGCAGCTGCATGCCGGCGTTGTTGGCCTGGAACTCGACGTCCTGCATCCGGACCAGGGCGCGGGCGAGGGCGTTGGCGAGCCGGCCCCGGCCGGCCAGCGGGCGCGGGTCCTCGGCGTTGCGCATCCGGACGCCGATCTGCACGGCGCCGGTGTCGGGTCGGCCCATGGCGTGCTCGTTGCCGACCTGTTCGAGGGTGCCGGGGTCGAGCTGTCCGTCCGCGTCGACGACGCCGAGGACGACCCGGGAGCGGTCGGTGCCGGGCGGCAGCGCGGCGGAGATCTCCCGGTAGGCGGCGTTGAGGGCGGCGCCCTTGCCGATCCGGGCGTGCGGGCGGCGGCGCTGGACCAGGTGGACCCGGGTGTCGTGCGCGGCGGCGGCGAGGACCAGGTCGCGGGTGGTGTCGTCGCTGTCGTCGTCGATCACCCAGAGGTGGGCGGCGGGGGCGACGGCGCGCAGTCCGGCCAGGGTCCGGGCGATCACCGCCTCCTCGTCCCGGCAGGGGATCATCAGGTGCCACTCGAAGGCGGCGGGGTCGCCGGGCCGGGCCGGGCGGTTGTGCCGGAAGGCGTGCCGGGAGCCGGCCCAGTAGACCAGGAAGCGGCCGAAGACCAGGGCCATGTAGACCACGAGGGCCAGCGAGATCAGCCCGCCGAGCTGGACGAAGCCGTCCCGGCGCATCTCGAAGAACTGGCGCAGGGCGTCGGGCATGGCGCGATGCTCCTCATGATCAAAGGTGTTTTGTCTCCCTGGGATGCGAATCAATGCTTCATTGCGGTCTGATATCGCCAAAACGATAGTAAACGCGGAAAACGGCCAACTCGGGCAAAGTGGTGGTTCTCACCCCGTCGGGAGTGCCGCCCCGCGCTCCGTAGACTGTGGACGTGAGCGACAAGGCCGACCCGAACCCGTACACCCTCCGCCCCGCCGACGGCGGCACCGGTGACCCCCTGCGCGACGTCGAGGTGGAACTCTCCGAGCGCTGGCCGGAGAACAAGCTGGAGCCCTCGCTCGACCGGATCGAGGCGCTGATGGACATCCTGGGCCAGCCCCAGCGGTCCTTCCCCTCCATCCACATCACCGGCACCAACGGCAAGACCTCCACCGCCCGGATGATCGAGCAGCTGTTCAACACCTTCGAGCTGCGCACCGGCCGCTACACCAGCCCGCACGTGGAGAGCGTCACCGAGCGGATCAGCCTGGACGGCCTGCCGATCAGCCCCGAGCGGTTCGTCGAGGTCTACCGCGACATCGAGCCCTACGTGCGGATGGTCGACGAGCGCGAGCCGGTCGCGATGTCCTTCTTCGAGGTGCTCACCGGCATGGCCTACGCGGCCTTCGCCGACGCGCCGGTGGACGTCGCCGTGGTCGAGGTCGGCATGGGCGGCTCCTGGGACGCCACCAACGTCATCGACGCCGGGGTCGCCGTGATCACCCCGATCGGCCTCGACCACACCGACAAGCTCGGGGGGACCACCGGCGAGATCGCCGTCGAGAAGTCCGGGATCGTCAAGCCCGACGCCGTCGCGATCGTCGCCCAGCAGCAGCTCGACGCCGCCCAGACCATCCTGCGGCGCGCGGTCGAGGTGGACGCCACGGTCGCCCGCGAGGGCATGGAGTTCGGTGTCGTCCGCCGCGAACTCGCGATCGGCGGCCAGCTGGTGACGCTGCGCGGGATCGGTGGCGAGGAGTACGAGGACGTCTTCCTGCCGCTGCACGGCGAGCACCAGGCCCAGAACGCGGCCCTCGCGCTGGCCGCCGTCGAGGCGTTCTTCGGCGTCGGCGGCGCCCGCGGCGGACAGCTCGACGCCGACAAGGTCCGCCAGGCGTTCTCCGGCGTCAGCTCCCCGGGCCGGCTGGAGGTCGTCCGGCGCAGCCCCACCATCCTGCTGGACGCCGCCCACAACCCCGCCGGCGCCCGCGCCACCGCGACCGCCATCGGCGAGTCCTTCGGCTTCACCCGGCTCGTCGGCGTGATCGGCACCAGCGGCGACAAGGACGTCGCCGGTCTGCTGGAGGCGTTCGAGCCGCTCCTCGCCGAGGTCGTGATCACCCAGAACTCCACCCACCGCGCGATGGACGTCGACGAGCTCGCCGCCCTGGCCGTCGAGGTCTTCGGCGAGGACCGGGTCCAGGTCGAACCCCGGCTGGACGACGCCATCGCCGCCGCCGTCACCCTGGCCGAGGAGGAGGGCGACCTCGGCGGCGCCGGGGTGCTGGTCACCGGATCCGTCATCACCGTGGGCGAGGCCCGCCTGCTGCTCGGGAGGAAGTGACGATGAGGACGCTCTGCTCCTCGACGCTGATCGGCGAGGCCCTCGTGGTGCTGTTCGCGGCCCTGGTCGCGATGCAGCTCACCGACGTCTCCCACGGCGCCCTGTGGACGGTCAGCGGCATCGCCATGGTGCTCTGCGTCCTGCTCTGCGGCATGATCACCCGCCCCGGCGCGGTGGCCGTCGGCTGGGCGCTGCAGCTCGGGCTGATCGCCAGCGGCTTCGTGGTGCCGACCATGTTCGTGCTCGGCGTGATCTTCGCCGGCCTCTGGTGGTGCTCGGTGCACTACGGCCGGAAGATCGACACGCTCAAGGCCGCCCGGACCGCCGCCGCGGCCGCCTGAGACGGGCTCCGGACCGGGTCCGGGGCGTTCGCTCACGCAAGGTAACCTCTGCGGTAGTCGCACGGCGCACGCGGAATCGCGCGTGCGTGCCGATCCGCGTGCGTGCCGATCCGTGCGTGCGCCGGTCCCGTGCGCGCGCCGAACCCGATTTCCCCAGGAGACGCCCCGTGTCCCAGCGCACTCTCGTCCTGCTCAAGCCCGACGCCGTCAAGCGCGGCCTGGCCGGCGAGATCATCAGCCGGATCGAGCGCAAGGCCGGCTGGCGGCTCGCCGCCGCCGAGCTGCGCACCTTCGAGCGGGCGACGCTGGAGCAGCACTACGCCGAGCACGTCGGCCGCCCGTTCTACGAGCCGCTGCTGGAGTTCATGACCTCCGGCCCGTCGATCGCCCTGATCGTCGAGGGCGAGGAGGTCATCGCCGGTATCCGCATGCTGGCCGGCGCCACCAACCCGCTGGACGCCGGGGCCGGCACCATCCGCGGCGACTACGCGACCATCACCCGCGAGAACCTGATCCACGCCTCCGACTCGGTCGAGTCCGCCGAGCGCGAGATCAAGATCTTCTTCCCCGCCCACGCCTGACGCGCGAGCACCGGGACCTTCGGGACGCCCCGGCCGGGACCATTGGCCCGGCCGGGGCATTCTTATCGGGAAATAGGGAACCAGGCCCTCCGACACGACGTCCCAATGCCCTGAGAAGCGATCACGCCCCGGACAATGGACGGCGTGCCCCGGGTCGACGTCCGTGCCGAACGGCGTGACTACGATGGACGCGACTCAAGGGCCCGGTAAGGCAGCTCAGCTGGTCGCCGCCCGTCTGCGGGCGCGCACACCGTCCACCCCCACATGACTCCGAGCCCGGGAAGGCACCCACACCCCATGGCGAGCAACCTGTCGTTCATCGGCCGCGACCTGGCGATCGACCTCGGAACTGCCAACACGCTGGTGTACGTCAGGGGCAAGGGGATCGTCCTCAACGAGCCGTCCGTGGTCGCGGTCAACACCAACACCGGCGGCATCCTCGCCGTCGGCTCCGAGGCCAAGAAGATGATCGGGCGCACCCCCGGCAACATCGTGGCCATCCGCCCCCTCAAGGACGGCGTCATCGCCGACTTCGAGATCACCGAGCGGATGCTGCGCTACTTCATCCTCAAGGTGCACCGCCGCCGCTTCCTCGCCCGCCCCCGGGTCGTCGTCTGCGTCCCCTCCGGCATCACCGGCGTCGAGCGCCGCGCGGTCATCGAAGCCTCCCTCCAGGCCGGCTGCCGCCAGGTGCACATCATCGAGGAGCCGATGGCCGCCGCGATCGGCGCCGGACTCCCGGTCCACGAGCCCACCGGCAACATGGTCGTCGACATCGGCGGCGGCACCACCGAGGTCGCCGTCATCTCGCTCGGCGGCATCGTCACCGCGCAGTCCATCCGGGTCGCCGGCGACGAACTGGACAACGCCATCGTCCAGCACATCAAGAAGGAGTACTCGCTGCTCCTCGGCGAGCGCAGCGCCGAACAGATCAAGATGAGCATCGGCTCCGCCTTCGGCCTGGAGGGCGAGAAGGACGAGCACGCCGAGATCCGCGGCCGCGACCTCGTCAGCGGCCTGCCCAAGACCGTCGTCATCTCCGCCGCCGAGGTCCGCGAGGCCATCGACGAACCGGTCAACTCGATCATCGACGCGGTCAAGACCACCCTCGACCAGTGCCCGCCCGAGCTGGCCGGCGACGTCATGGACCGGGGCATCGTGCTCACCGGCGGCGGCGCCCTGCTCCGCGGCCTGGACGAGCGACTGCGCCGCGAGACCGGCATGCCGATCCACATCGCCGAGAACCCGCTCGACTCCGTCGCGCTGGGCTCCGGCAAGTGCGTCGAGGAGTTCGAGGCGCTCCAGCAGGTACTGGACGCCGCGCCGCGCCGTTAGCAGAACCGGAACACCAGCCGAACCGACGGGTCCCCGCCCGGGTCCACAGCCCGGGCCGGCGGACCAGGGGCACGAAGGGGCAGTACCAGCACCGTGAGGGACACACGAGAGAGCCGGCTGCTGCTCATCCTGCTGGTGGCCATCGCGTTCGCACTGATCACCGTCGACATCAAGGGCGGCGAGAGCTCACCGCTCGGCGGCGCCCGGCGCGCCGCCGCCACCGTCCTCGGCCCGGTCGAACGCGGAGCCGCCAGCGCGGTCGACCCGGTCGCCGACACCGTCCGCGCCTTCCGCGACGCCGCCTCCGACAGCGGCCGCACCGACCAGCTCGCCCGCGAGAACACCGAACTCCGGCAGAAGCTGGCCTCCTCCGACATGGCGGGCGGGCGCACCAAGCAACTCGACGACCTGCTGCGCACCGCCGGCGCCGGCGGCTACACCGTCAAGGCCGCCCAGACCATCGCGATCGGCCCGGCCCAGGGCTTCTCCTGGACCATCACCATCGACGCCGGCAGCGACGACGGACTCACCCGCGACATGACCGTCGTCAACGGCCAGGGCCTGGTGGGCCGGATCACCACCGTCGCCCCCACCACCTCCACCGTGCTGCTCGCCTCCGACCCCGGCTTCACCGCCGGCACCCGGCTGGAGGGCACCGGCGAGATCGGCTTCGCCGCCGGCGGCGGCACCAGCGCCATGAAGGTCTCCCTGCTCAACGGCAAGGCCCAGGTCAAGGAGGGCGACCGACTGGTCACCTTCGGCTCCCAGAGCGGCCGCCCGTTCGTCCCCGGCGTCCCGGTCGGCCGGGTCGTCCAGGTCGAGGCCACCCCCGGACAGCTCACCAAGACCGTCCTGGTCGAGCCCTTCGTCCAGTTCACCCGGCTGGACCTGGTCGGCGTCGTCGTCGTCCCGCCCCGCACCGACCCGCGCGACGCCGTCCTGCCGCCCGCCCCCGCGCCGACCGCCCAGGGCCAGGCCCCGGCCGCACCCGCCGCCCCCGCGGCACCCGCCGCGCCGGCCGCCGCCGCCCCGCCCGCCAAGCCCACTGGGGGGAACTGAGCCATGCGCCTCGCCCGCATCCCCGTCTCCGCGGTCCTGATCCTGCTCGGACTGCTGCTCCAGGTCAGCGTCTTCGGCCGACTGCAACTGCCCGGAGCGACCCCGGACATACTGCTGCTCGTCGTCGTCGGCCTCGCCCTCGTCTACGGCCCCACCGGCGGCTGCCTGGTCGGCTTCGCGGCCGGCCTGCTGGCCGACCTCGCCCCGCCCTCGGACCACGCCATCGGCCGCTACGCGCTGGTGCTCTGCCTGATGGGCTACGCCGCCGGACTGCTGCGCCCCGAGCACGGCCGCCAGCGCTCGGTCTCCAGCGCGCTGCTCGTGGTCGCCGTCGCCGCCGTCGCCTCCACCCTGCTGTACGCGATGGTCGGCGCCCTCGTCGGCGACACCGCCGCCCGGCACGTCGGACTCGGCCAGCTCGTCGTCACCGCCCTGCTCTACGACCTCCTGCTCGCCCCCTTCGTGGTACCCGCCGTGATGCTGGCCGGACGCCGCTTCGGCAAGGACCCGCTGTCGGTCGCCGACGACGACGAGGGCGGCCCCGGCCTCGGCAGCCTCGCCCGCTACCGCACCACCCGCGAGGCCGCGACCGGACCGGGATACCGCAAGAAGCGCCTGCTCGGCGCGGGAAAGCGCCCGTAGCCCCGGCCCAGACCAGCCCGCCCGCCCTGTTCAGTTTTGGAGCGCACGAGACGTGAGCAACATCCCCGAGACCGGCCGAACCCGGCGGGTGACGATCCGTCTGGTGGTGCTGCAGATCCTTGTGCTCTCGCTGCTCGCCACCCTCGGCGGGCGCCTCTGGTACCTGCAGATCCGCAACGCCAGCGTCTACACCGCCAAGGCGACCGGCAACCACATCCGCGAGGTGGTCGAACCGGCCGTCCGCGGCGAGATCCTGGACGCCTCCGGCCGCATCCTCGCCGGGAACGAGACCAAGCTGGTCGTCTCCGTCAGCCGCACCTCGCTGCTCCAGCAGAAGGACGCCGGCAAGGCGGTGCTGACCCGGCTCGCCGAGGTGCTCGGGATGCCCGCCAAGGACGTCCAGGAGAAGGTCCGGCTCTGCGACGCCAAGACGCCGCAGCCCTGCTGGAACGGTTCTCCGTACCAGCCGATCCCGGTCACCAAGGAGGCGACCACCCAGCAGGCGATGCAGATAATGGAACGCCGCGAGGACTTCCCCGGGATCACCGCCCAGCCCACCGCCGTGCGCCACTACACCGGCGCCGAGGGCGCCAACCTCGCCCAGGTGCTCGGCTACCTCTCGCCGGTCACCGACGACGAGGTCTCCAGGACCGCCGACAAGGCCGGCCTCGACCGCTACCTGCCGGCCGACCAGATCGGCCGGGCCGGACTGGAGTCCGTCTACGACCGCGACCTGCGCGGCACCGCCGGCATCACCAAGCTGGAGGTCGACAACCTCGGCCGGGTCATCGGCACCGCCGACCAGGCCCTCCCGCAGACCGGCAACAACCTGGTGACCAGCATCGACGCCAAGGTGCAGAAGGTCGTCGAGGACAACCTGGCGCAGGCGATGGGCGACGCCCGGAAGACCTTCGACAAGGTCACCAACCGCAACTACGAGGCCGACTCCGGCGCCGCCGTCGTGATGGACGTGCACACCGGGCGGATCGTCGCCATGGCCAGCGCCCCCACCTACGACCCCAACCTCTGGCAGGGCGGCATCAGCGGCCAGGACTACCAGGCGCTGACCAGCAAGGAGTCCAACTTCCCGCTGCTCAACCGGGCCATACAGGGTCAGTCCGCCCCCGGCTCGACCTTCAAGGTCATCTCCACCACCGCCGCCGTCCAGGCCGGCTACTCGCTCGACGGCCGCTACGACTGCCCGAAGGCCATGACCATCGGCGGCCGCGAGTTCAAGAACTTCGAGAGCGAGAGCTTCGGGGCGATCTCCCTGGAGCGCGCCCTGGAGGTCTCCTGCGACACCGTCTTCTACGGCCTGGCGTACGACCAGTGGATGAAGGACGGCGGCATCAAGCCGAAGAAGGACCCGGGCGACTGGTTCTTCAAGACCGCCCACCAGTTCGGCCTCGGCGCCAAGACCGGCATCGACCTCCCCAGCGAGGTCACCGGCCGGGTTCCCGACCGGCAGTGGAAGCAGTCCTTCTACGACAACAACAAGGACGCCTGGTGCAAGCAGGCGGAGAAGGGCGGCAACACCTTCTCCGACCAGATCGCCCGCGAGAACTGCGTCGACGGCTACCAGATGCGCGCCGGTGACGCCGTCAACTTCGCGATCGGCCAGGGCGACACCCTGGTCACCCCGGTCCAGATGGCCCGGATCTACTCGGCCCTCGCCAACGGCGGCACCTTCTACCGGCCGACCGTCGCCAAGGCCGTGATAAGCCCGGGCGGGGATCTCGTCCGCGAGATCGCCCCGCACGAGGACGGCCGGCTTCCCGGCGACCAGAAGCTGCTCGGCTACATCGACCAGGCCACCGCCGGCGTCGTCACCAGCGGTACCGCCGCCTGGAAGTTCACCGGCGCGGGCTGGCCCCAGGGCAAGATCGAACTGCACGCCAAGACCGGCACCGCCGAGGTCGAGGGCAAGCAGACCACCTCGTGGCTGACCACCTACAGCCGCGACTACGCGGTCGTGATGACGATAAGCCAGGGCGGCACCGGCTCCGGCGGCTCCGGCGACGCGATCCGCCGGATCTACCAGTCCCTGTACGGCGTCGACGACAAGGGCAACATCGACCAGGGCAAGGCGCTGCTGCCGAAGCCGCAGGCCGAGCTGCCGAAGTTCAACCCGGACGGCACCGCGATCATCAAGCCGGTGTCCTTCGACGCCGGGGCGGGTCCGGCCGGCTCGGCGCTCCCGACCGGCTCCGTCGTCCCGGCCGGCGACCCCGGGGTGACCGACGGCTCGCCGCGGGTCTTCCTGGACCCGGACCGGTCCGGCGGCACCCCGGTGCCCGTCGCCGCCGCCGCGACAGCCGCGGCCGCGGTCGAACCCACCCGCTCCAGCACCGGAAGGGGCCGGGCATGACCTCCTACGGTTCGTACCGCCAGCTCCGGCTCGCCCCGCGGCGCGGCGGCGTGCCCAAGGCGCTGGCCAAGGACTCCCCGCTGTGGCGGATCGACTGGATACTGCTGCTCGCGGCGGCCGTCCTCTCGCTGGGCAGCTCGCTGCTGGTCTGGTCGGCCACCCGGGGGCGCGACTCCCTCACCCACGGCGACCCGCAGTACTTCCTGTTCCGGCACCTGACCAACGTCATGGTCGGGGCGGTGCTGTGCGCGGTGGTGATAGCGATAGGGAGCCGGCGGTTCCGCACCGTGGTGCCCTTCCTGTACGCCGGTGTGATCCTGCTGCTGATGGCCACCCTGAGCCCGCTCGGCTCGACCATCAACGGCCAGCACTCCTGGATCCAGCTGGGCGGCGGCTTCTCCGTGCAGCCGGCCGAGTTCGCCAAGCTGGCGATCGTGCTGTCCATGGCGCTGGTGATGTCCGACCAGGTGGACGCCGGGGAGCGCGAGTTCCCGGCGAACAAGGCGGTGTTCCGGGCGCTGGTCTGGGCGACCCTGCCGATGGCCATCGTGATGCTGATGCCGGACGCCGGTTCGGTGATGGTGATGGCCGTCATCGTGCTGGGCATCCTGCTCGCCTCCGGCGCGGCCAACCGCTGGGTGTTCGGGCTGATCCTGGCGGGCGTCGGCGGCTGCGTCGCGATCTGGAAGCTCGGCGTGCTGAGCAAGTACCAGATCGACCGGTTCGCCGCCTTCGCCAACCCGGCGCTCGACCCGTCCGGTGTCGGCTACAACACCGCGCAGGCCCGGATCGCGATCGGCTCCGGCGGGCTGACCGGCAAGGGCCTGTTCCACGGCACCCAGACCACCGGGCAGTTCGTGCCGGAGCAGCAGACCGACTTCGTCTTCACCGTCGCCGGGGAGGAACTGGGCTTCCTCGGCGCCGCGGCGATCATCGTGCTGCTGGGCGTGGTGCTCTGGCGGGGCTGCCGGATCGCCCGCCACGCCACCGACCTGTACGGCACGATCGTGGCGGCCGGAGTGGTCGCCTGGTTCGCCTTCCAGGGCTTCGAGAACATAGGGATGTGCCTGGGCATCATGCCGGTGGCCGGCATCCCGCTGCCGTTCGTCTCCTACGGAGGGTCGTCGATGTTCTCCACCTGGGTGGCGATCGGGCTGCTCCAGGCGGTGCAGAGCCAACGGCCGATAGCGGCCTGAGCGGGGCCGCGCGGGTGCGGCGAGGGCCGGTCCGGGAGCGTCCGGGCCGGCCCTCGCCGCGTGTCAGGGTTCTCGCCGTTACGTCCGGGTCCTGACCGCGCGTCCGGGCCCTCGCCGCGTGCGCTAGGGCAGCAGCAGGTCCGCGGCCGCGAGCACCGCCCGGGTCTGGTGGGCGACCTGGGTCTCCACCGGCACCCAGCGGGTGCCCAGGCGCTGCAGGCCCTCCAGGCTCGCCGCCGCCACCGCCCGGGCCCGCGCCCGGGCCGCGTCCGCCGCCGGGCCGCCGCTGTCCGCGAGCAGTCGCAGCAGCATCGCGGCGATCCGCAGCGGCAGCCGCTCGGCGACGATCCGGGCCGTGGTCACCCGGGACACCGACAGCGCCGCCGCCGACCAGTTCGCCAGCCAGTCGTCCACCACCGGCGGGCAGACCGCCAGATTGAACTCCACCGAGCGCAGCAGCGGCCCGTACGCCACCCCCGCGTGCGGCGGCACCTGCGGCAGCAGGGCGGTCAGCTCCGCCACCCGGGACCGCAGCCGGTCCGCGCAGGCCGCCATGGCGGCCGCCACGTCCGGCGCCGGACGGTGGTCGCCGACCGCGTCGACCGCCCACATCGGGACCTCCAGCACGGCCGTCGTCCCGCCGTGGCGCCCCGCGTAGGCCCAGGTGGACAGCTCCGGGCGGTCCGGGAGGGGCTGTCGGCTCCGGCCCGGCGACGGCATCAGATAGGTGCCGGGGGCCGGGCTGGCCCAGCCGAGAGCGTCGTAGGAGTCGACGTCCAGCGGGATGCCGCCGCGGGCCGCCGAACGGGCGAAGCGCCCGGCCAGGGCCGGCAGCGGCCGGGTCAGCTGCACGAAGGCGCCGCCGAAGTCCACGCCGTGCAGCGAGCACTGGAGCACCGGGCGCAGTTCGTCGATCAGTCCGGTCAGGACCCGGCTCTCCGGCATCGGGGCGAGCGGGCCGTCCGGGTGCGGCAGCAGTTCGGGCTGCTCGTGGAAGGCCGGGCGGAAGAAGTGCTCGTAGTGCCGGGCCGCGGTGAGCGGGCCGTTCAGCCAGCCCTCGTTCAGCGCGGCGCCGTCCGGGTCCAGGCAGAGCAGGATGTGCCAGCCGACCCCGGGGCGGGGCGGTTGCGCGAGCGCCAGCTCGGCCAGCCGGACGGCGGCGGCGAGGCCGACCGGCTCGTTCGGGTGCGGGCCGCCCACCACGAGGACGGTGTGCTCGCCCCCGTCCACCGAGAGCAGCACCAGCGGGCGTCCGGCGCGGGAACGGCCCACCTCGCGCACCCGGCAGCGGCCGGGGTGGCGGCGGGCCAGCCCGCGGGCCGCGGCGATCGCCCGGGCCACGGTCGGGTAGCTCTCGGTGTCGTTGCACGGGCTGTCGATCCGGCGCGTCCGCCGGCCCGTGTCGGTCATGGCTCTCCTGTCCTCGGGGCGGGCGGGGCAGCCCGATCGGGGGCCTGGGCGGGGAGTCCGGCGCGGAGTCGCGCCGGGCCGCCCGGCACGGCCGGTTCGCGCGCGGCCAACTCCCTTGTCCCGGGGGGCGCACAGGACCTTCCGGTGGAGCCTTGCCAGTACCGCACGTGGCCTCGGAGCGTGTCAACAGTCGCCGGGGTCCCGCGGTGGGGCCGCGTTCACGTGCCGGGACCTGTCCGTACACCCCTCGGCACGGACGGTCGACCGGCCGTGCGGCCGGCCCCGGGGCGTGCTCGCCCGGGCCCGGCGGACACGGCGGTTCGGCTACTCTTGAGGGTCACCCCTCCCAGCCGTCGCCCCGCTGAGCGCGCGGCGGTCCGAACGTCGTAAGGGTTCCTGGTACTCATGACTGTCGAATCGGTCTTCCCACGCCTGGAGGCTCTCCTCCCGCACGTCCAGAAGCCGATCCAGTACGTCGGCGGCGAGCTCAACTCGACCGTCAAGGACTGGGACGCCTGCGACGTCCGCTGGGCGCTCATGTACCCCGACGCCTACGAGGTGGGCCTGCCCAACCAGGGCGTCATGATCCTGTACGAGGTGCTCAACGAGCAGGAGGGCGTCCTCGCCGAGCGCACCTACAGCGTGTGGCCGGACCTGGAGGCGCTGATGCGTGAGCACGGCGTGCCCCAGTTCACCGTGGACGCCCACCGGCCGGTGAAGGCGTTCGACGTGTTCGGGCTCTCCTTCTCCACCGAGCTCGGCTACACCAACATGATGGCGGCGCTCGAACTGGCCGGGATCCCGTTGGAGGCCCGGAACCGCACCGAGGACGACCCGGTCGTGCTGGCCGGCGGCCACGCCGCGTTCAACCCCGAGCCGATCGCGGACTTCATCGACTGCGCGGTGATCGGTGACGGCGAGCAGGCCGTGCTCGACATCACCAGGATCGTCCGGGAGTGGAAGGCCGAGGGCCGCCCCGGCGGCCGCGACGAACTGCTGCTGCGGCTGGCCCGCACCGGCGGCGTGTACGTGCCGAGGTTCTACGACGTCGAGTACCTGGCGGACGGCCGGATCGCCCGGGTCGTGCCGAACGCCCCCGGCGTGCCGTGGCGGGTCTCCAAGCACACCGTGATGGACCTCGACGAGTGGCCCTACCCGAAGCAGCCGCTCGTCCCGCTCGCGGAGACCGTGCACGAGCGGATGTCCGTGGAGATCTTCCGCGGCTGCACCCGCGGCTGCCGTTTCTGCCAGGCCGGCATGATCACGCGCCCCGTGCGGGAGCGAAGCATCACCGGCATCGGCGAGATGGTCGAGCGCGGGCTGAAGGCCACCGGCTTCGAGGAGGTCGGCCTGCTGTCGCTGTCCTCCGCCGACCACACCGAGATCGGTGACATCGCCAAGGGCCTGGCCGACCGCTACACCGACGACAAGGTCGGCCTCTCCCTGCCGTCCACCCGCGTCGACGCCTTCAACATCGACCTCGCCAACGAGCTCAGCCGCAATGGCCGCCGCTCCGGGCTCACCTTCGCCCCCGAGGGCGGCAGCGAGCGCATGCGCAAGGTGATCAACAAGATGGTGTCGGAGGAGGACCTGATCCGCACCGTCTCCACCGCGTACGGCAACGGCTGGCGCCAGGTGAAGCTGTACTTCATGTGCGGCCTGCCCACCGAGACCGACGAGGACGTGCTCCAGATCGGCGAGATGGCGAAGAACGTCATCCAGAAGGGCCGCGAGGTCACCGGCCAGAACGACATCCGCTGCACCGTCTCCATCGGTGGGTTCGTGCCCAAGCCGCACACCCCGTTCCAGTGGGCCCCGCAGCTGTCCGCCGAGGCCACCGACGCCCGCCTGGCCAAGCTGCGCGACTCGATCCGCGGCGACCGCAAGTACGGCAAGAACATCGGCTACCGCTACCACGACGGCAAGCCCGGCATCGTCGAGGGCCTGCTCTCCCGCGGCGACCGCCGGGTCGGCGCGGTCATCCGCGCGGTCTACGAGGACGGCGGCCGCTTCGACGGCTGGCGCGAGCACTTCTCCTACGACCGCTGGATGGCGTCCGCCGAGAAGGGCCTGGCCGGCACCGGCGTCGACGTCGACTGGTACACCACCCGCGAGCGCGGCTACGAGGAGGTCCTGCCCTGGGACCACCTGGACAGCGGCCTCGACAAGGACTGGCTGTGGGAGGACTGGCAGGACGCCCTGGAGGAGGTCGAGGTCGACGACTGCCGCTGGACCCCTTGCTTCGACTGCGGCGTGTGCCCCCAGATGGACACGGCCATCCAAATCGGTCCCACCGGCAAGAAGATGCTCCCGCTCACCGTGGTGAACAAGTAGTCGGACCGGGTTTTCGGGGCCCCCGTCGGATCCGTCCGGCGGGGGCGCCCGGCGTTCGGGGTGGGTGGGGGCGGAGCGAGGGGTGGGCGGGGGCGCGTACCCTTTGAGGTGAAAGAGTCCGGACAGTGGCGGGAAATCGCCGCCGCCGCGGACGGGGACCACTGACGAAGGACTGAGCGACCCTGGCACGCCGTACGCCCGACGGTCCGCCGCCCGCGCCGACGGTGCAGCGGATTCGTCTCCGCTACACCAAGCGCGGCCGGCTCCGCTTCACCAGCCACCGCGACTTCCAGCGCGCCTTCGAGCGCGCCCTGCGCCGGTCGGTGGTGCCGATGGCCTACTCGGCCGGCTTCACCCCGCACCCCAAGGTGTCCTACGCCAATGCCGCGCCGACCGGTGTGGCCAGCGAGGCGGAGTACCTGGAGATCGGCCTCGCGGCCCACCGGGACCCGGAGGAGCTGCGCGTCCAACTGGACGAGTCGCTGCCCGCGGGCCTGGACGTGATCGACGCGGTCGAGGTGCGGACGCCCAACTTCGTGGAGCGCCTCGAAGCCTCCGAGTGGCAGGTACGGCTCGACGACGTCGAGCCGGGGGAGGCGGCCCGCGCGGTCGCCCTCTTCCTCGCCGCGGAGCGGGTCGAGGTCGAACGCCTCACCAAGAACGGTCTGCGGGTCTTCGACGCGCGCGGAGCGGTGGCGGCTCTCGAACTCCTCCCGTCGCAGGTCGACGGCGGTACGGACACGGAGGGCGAAGAGGCCCGCGATGTTCGGACCGGGCGTCCCTGTGCGATACTGCGGCTGGTAGTACGACACGCCACACCCGCCGTACGACCCGACGACGTGTTGTCCGGTCTCCGTGTGACGGCCGACCTGGCGCCGCCGGTCCCCGCAGAGGTGACCAGGCTGGCGCAGGGGCCGCTCGACGAGGAGACCGGCACGGTGACCGACCCGTTGGCGCTCGACCGCGCCGCGGCCCAGGCCGGCCCAGTGGCGGCCGGCGAGCCGCGCGCAACCGCGTCCGCCTAGCGGGCGGAGGCCGGGTCCAGTTCCCCACTGGATCCGCTGGTCCTCCGGGCCCCCGCTGCTCCCCAGGGGAGCGAGCGTCGTCGAAGCACAAGCCGGCCTCTTGCGGCCCGCCGACCCCGATGGTCGGTGGGCCCGAGGCCCCCGTCCGGGAGCCACCCGGGGTTGGGGGACGGCGCAGCTTGGGAAAACCTCAGAAGACTGGTCAGACCAGAAGACTTTCGACACCCCGCCGAGGGCGGGGCGCCGAGCGAGACTACGAGCCCCTGTGCGGCCTCGCGTCCGCGCGGCGGCACCGTGAGAGGGTCCGGGCCGAGCATCCTCGTGATGCCGGCCGGCCACCGGTGCCGTGCCGTGCCCGGATGCGGAGCCCGGGGGCCTGACGGGAGATCCACCCGCATGCTCGATAACACCGATCCGCAGCAGCCCGCGGCAACGGAACCGAACGACGCCGCCGCGAACGGCGGGGACGGCGCGTCCGCCGCGCCGCCGCGTCGACGCCGCCGCGCCGTGTCCCGCCCGGCCGGAGCGCCGCAGGGCGCGGCCGACGCCGCCGCCGAGACGGTCGTCCCGGCCGAGGCCGAGGCCACCCGTCCGGCCGAGGCGCCCGCCGCCGAGCCGGCGGCGGAGAAGCCGGTCCGGGCCCGCCGCACCCGCAAGCGGGCCGAGGCGCCCGCCGGGGCGCCCGAGGACTCCTCGATCGTGGTCACCGCGCCGGAGGCCGAGCCGGCCCCGGCCGCCGCCGCGAAGGCGGCGAAGGCCCCCAAGGCCGAGAAGGCCGCCAAGACCGAGGCGGAGCCGGCGGAGAAGCCGGTCCGGGCCCGTCGGACCCGCAAGAAGGCCGAGCCCGAGGCCGCCCCCGCGGTCGAGCCCGCTCCCGTGGCCGAGGCGCCCGCCGCCGAGGCGGAGCCGGTGGCCGTCGAGGCCCCCGCCGTCACGGAGGAGCCGGCCGCGCCCGCGCGCCGTCCCCGCCGCCGTCGCGTGGTCGAGGCCGCCCCCGTGGTCGAGGAGCCGGTCGCCGAGGAGCCCGAGGTCGAGGAGGCCCCGGTCGAGGAGCCGGCCGCCCCGGCCCCCGTCGTCGAAGCGCCCGCGCCGGTCGTCGAGGCTTCCGAGCCGCCGCAGCGGGTCCGCCGCCGCGCGGTCCGTCCGTCCACCGCGATCTTCCAGGCTCCGGTGTTCCAGGAGCCCGCCCCCTTCGTCGCCCCGACCGCTCCGGTGGCCCCGGCCGCCGCCGCGGCCCCGGCCGTTCCCGCCTCCGCTCCCGCTCCCGCCGCCGCGCGGCCGGCCGCCGTCGAGGCGGAGCCCGCCCCGGCCGCGTCGCACCAGGAGGAGGAGTTCGAGTACAGCGGTGTCGGCCGCCGTCGCCGCGTCCGCACCTCGGTGCGGGTGCAGACCCCGGCCCGGGGCAAGCGCGGCTCCGCCGTGGCGCGGTCGGCCGAGGCCCCCGCCGCCAAGGCCGAGGCCCCTGCCGCCAAGGCCCAGGCGCCCGCCGCCAAGGCCCCGGCCGCCGTCAAGGCGCCGGTCGTGGCCGAGGCGCCCGCCGCCGTGGAGGCCCCGGCCGTCGCGGCCCCCGCCACCGGCCCCGAGGCCGAGGACGAGTGGGAGGACGGTCGCCCGTCGCGCCGCCGCCGCCGGGGCGGCCGCCGCCGCCGTCGCGGTGAGGCCGAGGAGGGCGAGGCCGAGGCCCCCGAGACCGAGCGGTCCGCTGTCGAGGAGCCCGTCGCGGCCGTCGACGAGGACGACGAGGACGACGACGACCTGGCCGCCGGCCTGTCCTCCTCGCGCCGCCGCCGTCGCCGTCGCCGCCGCAGCGGCGAGGCCGGCGCCGTGGAGGTCGCGGAGACCACCGAGGACGGCGTCCGCACCGTGGTGAAGGTGCGCGAGCCGCGCCGCCGCTCCACCGAGCCGTCGTTCGACCCGGACGAGGTGCAGTCCATCAAGGGCTCCACCCGCCTGGAGGCCAAGAAGCAGCGCCGCCGCGAGGGCCGCGAGCTGGGCCGCCGCCGGGTGCCGATCATCACCGAGGCCGAGTTCCTCGCCCGCCGCGAGTCGGTCGAGCGGGTCATGGTGGTGCGTCAGAACGGCCAGCGCACCCAGATCGGCGTCCTTGAGGACGGCGTGCTCGTCGAGCACTACGTCAACAAGGAGCAGGCCACCTCGTACGTCGGCAACGTCTACCTGGGCAAGGTCCAGAACGTGCTGCCGTCGATGGAGGCCGCGTTCGTCGACATCGGCAAGGGCCGCAACGCCGTCCTGTACGCCGGTGAGGTCAACTTCGGCGCGCTCGGCGGCCACGGCGGCCCGCGCCGGATCGAGTCGGTGCTGAAGTCCGGCCAGTCCGTGCTGGTCCAGGTCTCCAAGGACCCGATCGGCCACAAGGGCGCTCGCCTGACCAGCCAGATCTCGCTGCCGGGCCGCTACCTGGTCTACGTGCCCGAGGGCTCGATGACCGGCATCTCCCGCAAGCTGCCGGAGAACGAGCGCGCCCGTCTGAAGCAGATCCTCAAGAAGATCGTCCCGGACGACGCGGGCGTCATCGTGCGCACCGCCGCCGAGGGCGCCTCCGAGGACGAGCTGACCCGCGACGTCCAGCGCCTCCAGCAGCAGTGGGAGGACATCCGGAAGAAGGCCGCGACCGGCAACGCCCCGGCGCTGCTCTACGGCGAGCCGGACATGACCGTCCGGGTCGTCCGCGACATCTTCAACGAGGACTTCACCAAGGTCATCGTCTCCGGCAACGAGGCGTGGAGCACCATCCACGACTACGTCGCCAACGTGGCCCCGGACCTCGCCGGACGGCTCCAGCGGTGGACCTCCGAGGTGGACGTGTTCGCCACCTACCGGATCGACGAGCAGCTGATGAAGGCGCTGGACCGCAAGGTCTGGCTGCCCAGCGGCGGCTCGCTGGTGATCGACCGCACCGAGGCGATGATCGTCGTCGACGTCAACACCGGGAAGTTCGTCGGCCAGGGCGGCAACCTGGAGGAGACGGTCACCCGGAACAACATCGAGGCGGCCGAGGAGATCGTGCGCCAGCTGCGGCTGCGCGACCTCGGCGGCATCATCGTGATCGACTTCATCGACATGGTCCTGGAGTCCAACCGCGACCTGGTGCTGCGCCGTCTGCTGGAGTGCCTGGGCCGGGACCGGACCAAGCACCAGGTGGCGGAGGTCACCTCGCTGGGCCTGGTCCAGATGACCCGCAAGCGGGTCGGCCAGGGCCTGCTGGAGTCCTTCTCCGAGCCCTGCGTGCACTGCAACGGCCGCGGCGTGATCGTCCACATGGAGCAGCCGGGCTCGCACGCCCACGCCCACACCGGTGGCGGCGCGGCCGTCGTCGAGGCGGGCACGGGCGGCGGCAAGCGCCGGCGCCGGGGCAAGGGCGGCGCCGGGAACGAGGAGTCGCAGGCCGTCGAGTCGGCCGAGGTCGTTCCGCTCGACGAGGCCGACGAGGTCGAGGAGCTCTTCGAGATCGTCGAGTCCGCGCCGGTCCGCGAGGAGATCGAGGGCCAGCTGGCGATCGAGGTGCCGGGCGAGGCCGAGGCCGAGCCGGTCGCCGTCGAGCCGGTCGCCGTCGAGGCCCCGGCGGAGGCTCCGGCCGCCGCGACGGCCGCTCCTGCCGGACGGCCCCGCCGTCGGGCGGTCCGCAAGGCGACGGCTCCGGCCGGTGCGCCGGCCGGGGCGGAGATCGTGGTGCTGCAGGCCAAGGCCGAGGCGGCCCTGGAGTCGGCCCTGGCGGCCGTCTCCCCGGCGGCGCAGGCCCCGGCCGAGGAGCCGCAGGCCGAGCCGGCCCCGGTCGAGGAGACCCGGGTCGAGCCGGCCCCGGCCGAGGCGGTGGCCGAGCCGGCCGTCGTCGAGGCGCCGGAGGCCGACGCGGCCGCCGGGACCGAGGCCGGTCCGGACGCGACCGAGGAGCCCGCCGAGGAGGCGCCGGCGCCGAAGAAGCGGGCGGTCCGCAAGACCGCCGCCAAGAAGACCACCGCCGCCGCCGCCAAGAAGACGACGACGGCGGCCAAGAAGACCACCGCCCGCAAGACCGCCACCAAGCGGACGAGCGCGGCGGCCAAGAAGGCAGCGTCCGCCGAGGGTGATACGGCGGCCGAGTAGGCCCCGGGCCCCGGGCGGAAACCCTCCGCCCGGGGCTCCGTACGGGCCGGTTTGCCCCTGCGGCGACCGGCCCGTATTCTTGACCACTGGCGTGTCTACGCCATTGCTCCCGAGCACATCACCTCCCGGTCCTCGCAAGAGGACGGCTCCCCGCGAGGGGGGACGGGGGAGGCCCCTGTGTCCGTACCCAGGTGGCTGGCATCGAGAGTTCCGACCGAGTTGGGAAAGTAGGTACCGCATGTACGCGATCGTTCGCGCAGGCGGCCGCCAGCACAAGGTCGCCGTCGGCGACGTGCTGGAGATCGACCGTATCGAGGCCAAGCCGGGTGACTCGGTGGAGCTCTCCACCATCCTGGTGGTCGACGGCGAGGCCGTCACCTCCGACCCGTGGGTGCTGGCCGGCGTGAAGGCTCACGCCGAGGTTGTCGACCAGACCAAGGGCGACAAGATCATCATCCTGCGCTACAAGAACAAGACGGGCTACCGCCGCCGTCAGGGTCACCGCCAGCGTCACACCGCGGTGCGCATCACCAGCATCGACTCGGTCAGCAAGTAAGGGGATAGCGAAAAATGGCACACAAGAAGGGCGCAAGCTCTACTCGTAACGGCCGTGACTCGAACGCCCAGCGCCTCGGCGTGAAGCGCTTCGGCGGCCAGGTCGTCTCCGCCGGCGAGATCATCGTCCGCCAGCGCGGCACCCACTTCCACCCGGGTGCCGGTGTCGGCCGCGGTGGCGACGACACCCTGTTCGCGCTGACCGCCGGTGCTGTGCAGTTCGGCACCCGCCGCGGCCGCAAGGTCGTCAACATCGTGGCCGTCGAGGTCTGAGTCACACCAGACTCACAATGAAGGGTGGGCCGGAATGTTCCGGTCCACCCTTCATGCTTTACGCAGGTAGAACACTGACTTCTTCGTACTGGAGGCACACCCATGACCACCTTCGTGGACCGCGTCGAACTTCATGTCGCCGCGGGCAACGGGGGCCACGGCTGCGCCTCCGTGCACCGCGAGAAGTTCAAGCCGCTCGGCGGCCCGGACGGCGGTAACGGTGGAGACGGCGGCAGTGTCGTGCTCACCGTCGACGCGCAGGTCACCACCCTGCTCGAATACCACCACTCGCCCAAGCGCAAGGCCGGCAACGGCAAGCCCGGCGCCGGCGGCCACCGCACCGGCGCGCTGGGCCAGGACCTCGTCCTCTTCGTACCGGACGGCACCGTCGTGCTGGACCGCGAGGGCAACGTGCTCGCCGACCTGGTCGGCCACGGCACCAGCTTCGTCGCGGCCCAGGGCGGCCGCGGCGGCCTCGGCAACGCCACGCTCGCCTCCGCCCGCCGCAAGGCGCCCGGCTTCGCGCTGCTCGGCGAGCCCGGCGACGCCCGTGACATCGTCATGGAGCTCAAGTCCGTCGCCGACGTCGCGCTGGTCGGCTACCCGAGCGCCGGCAAGTCCTCGCTGATCTCCGTGCTCTCCGCCGCGAAGCCGAAGATCGCCGACTACCCCTTCACCACCCTGATCCCCAACCTCGGGGTGGTCACCGCCGGCGAGACCGTCTACACCATCGCCGACGTCCCCGGCCTCATCCCCGGCGCCAGTCAGGGCCGCGGCCTGGGCCTGGAGTTCCTGCGCCACGTCGAGCGCTGCTCCGTCCTCGTCCACGTGCTGGACTGCGCCACCCTGGAGCCCGGCCGCGACCCGCTGACCGACCTGGAGACCATCGAGGCCGAACTCGCCGAGTACGGCGGCCTCGACGACCGCCCGCGGCTGGTCGCCCTCAACAAGGTCGACGTGCCGGACGGCCAGGACATCGCGGACCTGACCCGCGCCTCCCTGGAGGAGCGCGGCTACCGGGTCTTCGAGGTGTCGGCCGCCTCCCGCAAGGGTCTGCGCGAACTCAGCTTCGCCATGGCGCAGATCGTCGGCGAGGCCCGCGCGGCCAAGCCGCTGGAGGAGTCCACCCGGATCGTGCTGCGGCCCGCCGCCGTCGACGAGGAGGGCTTCACCATCACCGAGGAGGACGGCGCCTACCGCATCCGCGGCGTCAAGCCGGAGCGCTGGGTCCGCCAGACCGACTTCTCCAACGACGAGGCCGTCGGCTACCTCGCCGACCGGCTGGCCCGCCTCGGCGTCGAGGACAAGTTGTGGAAGGTCGGCGCGCACGAGGGCGACACCGTCGTCATCGGCTCGGACGAGAACTCCGTCGTCTTCGACTGGGAGCCGACCATGGCCGCCGGTGCCGAGATGCTCGGCCGCCGCGGCGAGGACCACCGGATGGAGACCCAGCGTCCGGCCGTCGACCGCCGCCGCGAGAAGCAGAAGAACCGGGACTCCGCCGAGGCCGAGTACCTCGCCTTCGAGGCGCTCTCCAGCGGCCGCCAGGCCGCCATCGAGGGCGACGACGAGGAGAACTGACGCCCCGTCGCACCCGTCGCGAGCCCCCGTCACCCGTTCAACGGGCGTCGGGGGCTCGCGCGTTGACGGCGCGCCGGTCGCGGCGGGCCCCTCCGGCACCGCGTCCCGCGCGCCGTCCGGAGGCCGTCCGGGGGCCGGAACGGGGTGCGGGACGACCGCCCCGATCGCGTAGATTGCGGGGAACACGGCCGGGCCGGGCCCGCCGCCAGCGCACCACACCGGAAGGGCGGGACCCGAGATGAGCGAGGACGAACTGCGGGCGGAGGTGCTGACCGCCCGGCGCATCGTCGTCAAGGTCGGCTCCTCCTCGCTCACCACCGCCGCCGGCGGCATCGACGCCGACCGGGTGGACGCCCTCGTCGACGCGCTCGCCAAGGTCCGCAACCGCCCGGACGCCCCCGAGGTGGTGCTCGTCTCCTCCGGCGCCATCGCCGCCGGCCTCGCCCCGCTCGGCCTGGAGCGGCGGCCCAAGGACCTCGCCCGTCAGCAGGCCGCCGCCAGCGTCGGCCAGGGCCTGCTGATCGCCCGCTACACCGCCTCCTTCGCCCGCTACGGCCTGCGCGTCGGCCAGGTCCTGCTCACCGCCGAGGACGCCAGCCGGCGCGCCCACTACCGCAACGCCTACCGCACCCTGGACCAGCTGCTGGCGATGGGCGCGATGCCGGTCGTCAACGAGAACGACACCGTCGCCACCGCCGAAATCAAATTCGGTGACAACGACCGGCTGGCCGCGCTCGTCGCCCACCTCGTCCGCGCCGACCTGCTGGTGCTGCTCTCCGACGTCGACGGGCTCTACGACGGCGACCCCAGCCGCCCCGGCACCAGCCGGATCGCCCGGGTCACCGGCCCGCACGACCTCGACGGCGTCGAGATCGGCAGCGCCGGCAAGGCGGGCGTCGGCACCGGCGGCATGGTCACCAAGGTCGAGGCCGCCCGGATCGCGACCGGCGCCGGCATCCCGGTCGTCCTCACCGCCGCCAGCCACGCCGCCGACGCCCTCGCCGGCCGCCCCACCGGCACCCTGTTCCTGCGCACCGGCAGCCGCTCCTCCGACCGGATGCTCTGGCTCGCCCACGCCAGCAGCCCGCGCGGCACCCTGCACCTGGACGCCGGGGCCGTCGAGGCCGTGGTCTCCGGCGGCGCCTCACTGCTGCCCGCCGGGGTCACCAAGGTCGACGGCGAGTTCGCCGCGGGCGATCCGGTGGACCTTCTTGCCGAAAACGGCCACATCGTGGCGCGCGGACTGGTCAACTTTGATGCGAGGGAGTTGCCCCGCCTGCTCGGCCGGTCCACCCGGGACCTGGCCCAGGAGTTCGGCGCCGCCTACGAGCGGGAGGTCGTCCACCGCGACGACCTGGTCGTCCTGCGCGGCTGACCCGCCGTCGGACCGCCGGGGAGAGGGGCGGCTCCGCGCGGGGAGCACGCCCGGCCACGGGCGAGGAGGGGCGCGGTCGGAACCGCGTCGGCCGGGGCCGGCGGGCACGACGACACGACATCGCCGAACAGGAGGCCGCCGGTGGAACGCAGGCGCGAGGCAGCGCTGACCGGAGGAACCGCGGGCCGCCGGCTGACCAGCATCGACGGCGGCGGGGACGACGGCCCCGCCGGACCGTCCGGTCCGCCGGAGGGTCCCGGCACGGTCCGCCGGCTCCCGACGGAGCGGCACACCGCGGCCGAACCGCCCGCGGCGCCCGACCAGGCCCGGCTGTGGCACGTGGTGCTCAGCGTGGCCGGGCCGGTCACCCCGCTGTCCGAGCTGAGGGCCGGGCTGGAGCGACTGGCGCACGACCACTCCTTCTTCCTGACCGCCCGCTACGCCGCCGACCACGCCGAGATCCGCTACTGGGAGCAGGCCCGGGACCTGCACGACGCGGCCGCGATCGCGCTGCGGCTGTGGGGCGAGCACAAGGCGACGGCCAAGCTGCCGCCGTGGGAGATCGTCGGCCTGGAGGTGGTCGACCGGGCGACCTACCACAAGCGGGTCGCCGAGGGCTTCGCCGGCCCGCCCCCGCAACTGGGCGGCGTCCACCCCTACTGAGCGGCCGGGCGGCCGCCGGGGCGAGGGCCGGCCGGGCCCGCCGCAGGGGCCGGCGACGGCGTCTCACCGGGCGAAACAGGGCGGGGGAGCGGCGGCACCCTCCACTACCCTGGGCGCATGAGCAGCGTCCCCGCCTCCGCCGACAGCCCCGTCCTCGCCGTAGCGCGCCGAGCCAGGGAGGCCGCCGCCGAGCTGGCCCCACTGCCGCGCGCCGCGAAGGACGCCGCGCTGCGGGCGGTCGCCGACGCCCTGGTCGCCCGCGCCGCCGAGATCACCGCCGCCAACGCCGAGGACGTCGACCGGGCCCGCGCGGCCGGCACCCCCGAGTCGGTGATCGACCGGCTCACCCTCACCGAGGAGCGGATCGCCGCCATCGCCTCCGACGTCCGCGACGTGGCCGGACTGCCCGACCCGGTCGGCGAGGTCGTCCGCGGTTACACCCTGCCCAACGGCCTGGACGTCCGTCAGGTCCGGGTGCCGCTCGGCGTGGTCGGCATCATCTACGAGGCCCGCCCCAACGTCACCGCCGACGCCGCCGCGCTCTGCCTGAAGTCCGGCAACGCCGTGCTGCTGCGCGGCTCGGCCTCCGCCTACCGCTCCAACAGCGCCCTGGTCGCCGTGCTGCGCGACGCCGTCGCCGGGGCCGGACTGCCGGCCGACGCGGTCCAGCTCGTCCCCGGCGAGAGCCGGGACTCCGTGCGGGAGCTGATGCGCGCCCGCGGCCTGGTCGACGTGCTGATCCCGCGCGGGGGCGCCTCGCTGATCCGCACCGTCGTCGAGGGTTCCACCGTCCCCGTCATCGAGACCGGCACCGGCAACTGCCACGTCTACGTGGACGCCGAGGCCGACCTCGCGATGGCCGTCGGCATCCTGCTCAACTCCAAGGCCCAGCGGGTCAGCGTCTGCAACGCCGCCGAGACCCTGCTCGTCCACCAGGACATCGCCGACGCCTTCCTGCCGCTCGCGCTCGCCGCCCTCGCCGGCGCCGGGGTCACCGTGCACGGCGACGAGGCGGTGCTCAAGGCCGCCGAGGGCACCGGCGCCACCGTGCTGCCCGCCACCGACGAGGACTGGGAGGCCGAGTACCTGTCCTACGACATCGCGGCCGCCGTCGTCCCCTCGCTGGACGCCGCCGTCGCGCACATCCGCCGCTGGACCTCCGGCCACACCGAGGCCATCGTCACCACCTCGCAGGCCGCCGCCCGCCGCTTCACCAGGCTCGTCGACTCGACCACGGTCGCCGTCAACGCCTCGACCCGGTTCACCGACGGCGGTGAGTTCGGCTTCGGCGCCGAGATCGGCATCTCCACCCAGAAGCTGCACGCCCGGGGCCCGATGGGTCTGCCCGAGCTGACCAGCACCAAGTACATCGTCACTGGTGACGGCCACGTCCGGGGCGAGGCGACGCAGACCGTGGGCGGCGCCGCCGACGCCGGCTGAACCCGCCCCGTCCGGGCCCGGACACCCCGCCGTCACACGGGTGACGGACCAAGTGGCCCGAGCCCCAGACAAATCGCCCGCCCGGTAATACGCTGAATCCGTGGCTGACGATGTGGGGGGCTTGCCGTACCCCGACGGTGCCGACCACGGTGGTGCGGACGAGGAATTCGCCACCGTGGTCTTCGACGAGGCGTTCGTCCGGTCCGCCGCCGTGCACGAGCCGACGGCCAAGGAGCGGCAGCTGGCCGCCGCCGAGGCCCGGCTCGAGCCCGACGCGACCGGACCCGGCTGGGGCTTCGAACCCCCGGCCGCGGACGGACTGCCACTGGAGCTGCGCCCGTACCCGAGCCGGCTCGACGACGACCACCTCTATCCCGATCCGTGGTCCGGCCCCGGCCGGACCACCGGACGGCGTTCGCGGCGCTGGCGCCCGGGCGGATTCGACCCGATCGGCGCCGGCCGCGGCCGGTACGTCGCTCAACAGCGCTGGCACCGGCCGGTGGCCTGGGTGCTCGCCGTGATCATGGGCGTGAGCCTGGTCGCGGTGGCGGTCGCGGCCATCTACCAGGGTGTGGGCGGGGCCGGCGGCGCTCCCCGGCGGCCCGAGTCCGGCAGCAGCAGCCCCGGGGCCGACCCGCTGCCGACATCGGCCGAGCCGTCGCTGGTGGTCACCGGCCCCGCGGGCTGAGCCACCGCCCGGTGTGCCGGACCGCCGCCCGGCGGGCGCGCCGGTCCGGCGCGCCCCGGGGCGGCCGCCGCCGGTCACGGAGAGCTTCCGGTGATCTGCCGCAGGACCCTCGTGGCGGAGCCGGGGTGCGCCTTACCCTGGTGTCATGGGTGACCCGCGCGAGCCTCCGGAGGGTGCGCCCGACGGTGGTTCCGGAAACGAGGACGAGTACCGGTCCGTCGTGTTCGACGAATCGTTCGTCCGGGCTGCCCGGATCCAGGAGCTGTCCGCGCGCGAGCGGCTCTCCGGGTCCTACGCCCGCCCCACCCGGCCCAAGGTCCGGCTGGGGCCGCTGGGCAGCGTGCCCCGGCAGGCGCTGGCGCTGCTGCTGGTGATCCTGCTGGCGTTCGGCGCCGCCGTGTACTTCGGCGTCACCTCGCCGACCCGGCCCACCGCCCGGCCCCAGGGCAGCCAGCTGACCGTGAGCCTGGTGGCGCTGAGCCCGCCCTCGGCGGTCCACCCGGTGGCCGACCCGGCCAACCCGTTCGCGACCCTGCCGCCGGGCTACAGCGACGGCGCGGTCGGACTGGGGACGCCCGCCGGGACGGCCAGCGGCCACTTCTCCCGGGTCGAGGTGACCAAGGCGCTCGACACCGTGCAGCGTTACCTGGTGGCCTCCTCGCTGTCGCCCGCCGTGCTGGTGCAGGGGGCGACCGCGGAGGTGCGGGCCTTCGTGACGCCCGGCGAGCAGGCCCAGTTCGACGCCAGCGTGCTCCAGCCGACCGACGACCGGCACCACGCGCTGACCGGCTGGCTGGTCCGCTTCGACCCGGCGCAGGTCGCGCTGGCCGCCGACACCGTGAAGGTGGCCGGGGCGATGCGGATCGACGAGGCGGACAGCGGCACCCTGCGGATCACCACCGACCACACCTTCGTCTACGCGCTGAAGGCCGCCGGGGCGCCCGCCGGGGCGCCGGTCACCCTGGAGACCGTGCGGCGGCAGCTGACCTTCGAGTTCGACCGGATCGACCTGGCGGCGGCGCAGCTGCGGTTGGTCGACTCGGTGCTGCAGGCCGGGCCGGCACCGTGCGACGGCTCGCTGGCCGGAGTGGTGCAGCCGGTGCTGGCCGGGACGGGGCCCGCCGCGCCGTCGGGATCGCCGCCGGCGGTGGACCCGGGCAACCACGCCCGGCCGGCGTGGCAGGTGTGCGGGGTGCTGGCGGGCGGTTGAGCCCGTCGGCGGCCCCCGGTCGAGGTGACCGGGGGCCGTCCGCCGGGCGGGGCCGGGCTCAGTTCGTCCCGGACTCGCCGTCGCTGTTGCCGTTGGAGCCGTTGGAGCCGTTGCCGTTCGGGCCGTTGCCACCGGCGCGGGCCCCGGTGAAGGTGTCGCGGAGCTTGCCGCCGACCGTCGCCGCGCCGCCCGCGACATCGCGGATCAGGCCCATCAGCGGGTCCTTGCTCTCCTTCACCGAGGTCGTGTAGTGGTCGGCCGCCGCCCGCCACTGGTCGCCGACCGAGGTGTTGGGGTCGTCGGTGCGGCGCGGGTAGGCACCGGCCAGGATGGAGCGGTAGTCCTCGCTCTCCGCCCACTTCTTCAGCTGGGCGACCCGGACCACCGCGAACGGGTGGCTCTGCGGCAGCACCTGGAGCAGCTTGAGCACGCCGTCGCGCAGGTCGCCGGCCTTCTCGTACTCCTCGGCCTGCTCCAGGAAGGCGTCCACGTTCATCTCGGCCAGGTTGTGGCCGCCGGCCAGCTTCATCAGCGCCCGCATCGACGCCTGGAGGTCCTGCCCGGCGAGCAGCCCGGCCCGGTCGCTGGAGAGCTCGGCCTTGCGGAACCACTCCTTGAGCGCGGTGACGATCGCCATGATCGCCAGATTGCCGAGCGGCACCCAGGCGATCCGGGCGGCGATGTTGGTGAGGATCATCAGCATCGTCCGGTAGACCGCGTGCCCGGACATCGCGTGACCGACCTCATGGCCGATCACCGAGCGGAGCTCCTCCTCGTCGAGCAGCTCGACCAGGCCGCTGGTGACCACGATCACCGGCGTGTCGATGCCGATGCAGAAGGCGTTGACCGCCGGGTCCTGGCTGACGTAGAGGTCCGGCACCTTGTCGAGGTCGAGCACGTAGGCGGCGTCGCGCACCATGCCGTGCAGTTCGGGGAACTGCCGCTCGGAGGTCTTCACGGCGGTGGCCAGGAACATCAGCCGGATCGAGCGCTCGGAGACCAGGCCGGCGAGCTTCTTCAGCACGTCGTCGAAGCCGGTGAGCTTGCGCAGCGCGACGAGCGCGGACCGGTCCGCCGGGTGCTCCCAGGCCCGGGTGGAGATCTCCGGGAAGCGCTGACGGCGCCGGCTCGGGGTCTTCGCGATGGGGTCGGTCATGGTGTGAGTACCCTCCTGTCGACGGCGGCCCCGGCACCCGGCCGGCCCCCGCTGGTCCTTCGCCTGTAACGACTGTCTGTGCAACGTCCGTGGTTGCGTACTCGTCCCCGCGGCCACCCTACGTGTCGTCGGGAGCTGGTCCGGGGGCCGGTCCGGGGGTGCTCCGGAGTCGGTCGAGCGGTTCGTCCGGGTCGCTCCGGCGCCGGTCCGGGGCTCGTCCGCCGACCCGTGGGCGGTCGGCGGCGCGGCGCGGACGGTGTCCGCGGGGGCGGTGGGCCGCCCCGGTGTGAGGGCGGTTTACCCTGAATGCCCGGGGAAAGCCGGGCCACCTCCGGCCGCGGCACCGAGCAGTCCGAGGAGCCCGCCCATGTCGACCGCCGCCCTTGCCAGCCTGGCCGCCCCGATCTCCGGTGAGGACGGCCCCGGGCTCTTCCTGCGGATCATCCTGATCGCCTCCTTCGTCGGCGTCGGTCTGCTCGCCTGGCTCCTGCTGCGGGCCGGCCGCAACAACTGACCGACTTCTCCCCGGCGGGGCGTCCCCGGCGGAGGGTCCACGGTGGTTCGGACGTGGCGGGCCGCCGAGCGGTTGCCTTGTGACCCCCCGTACGATGACCGGTGGGCCCTCACCGGCCCGCACGACACCCCCTGTCCGTCATCCGAGCCGAGAAGGTCCCGCCGACCATGAGCACTGCCGCCGCCGCACTCCCTGTCCTGAACCTTCTCGCCAACGAGGGCGAGGGGGGCAACCACGACAGCCTCAACCCGTACCTGACGGGTGGCGCCGCGTTCTTCGTCCTTCTGCTGCTGCTCTTCGTGACCACCCGCTTCAACCGGGACCGCTGACCCGGCCGACGGCGGCCCGGGGTGCGCAACCGCCCCCGGGACGCCCGGCACCCGGCCGTTCCCGCACCGTAACGGGCGTCGCGTAAGGTGTGGCGCCATGGGAGAGCAGACCGGGAGTCCCGGTGTACCGGCGCCGGCGAAGCGTCGTCTCGGCGTCATGGGCGGCACCTTCGACCCGATCCACCACGGGCACCTGGTCGCGGCCAGTGAGGTCGCCAGCGCGTTCCACCTGGACGAGGTGATCTTCGTCCCGACCGGGCAGCCCTGGCAGAAGAGCGACCGCGAGGTCACGCCGGCCGAGGACCGCTACCTGATGACGGTCATCGCCACCGCGGAGAACCCGCAGTTCTCGGTCAGCCGCATCGACATCGACCGCGAGGGACCGACCTACACCGTCGACACCCTGCGCGACCTGCGCGGGCTGCACCCGGACGCCGACCTCTTCTTCATCACCGGCGCCGACGCCCTCGCCCAGATCCTCTCCTGGCGCGACTCCGAGGAGCTCTTCTCGCTCGCCCATTTCATCGGTTGCACCCGGCCCGGGCACACTCTGTCGGACGCCGGGCTTCCGGTGGGCGGGGTCTCCCTGGTGGAGGTCCCGGCGCTGGCCATCTCCTCCACGGACTGCCGCAACCGGGTCGCCAAGGGCGAGCCGGTCTGGTACCTCGTCCCGGACGGCGTGGTCCGCTACATCGACAAGCGGGCGCTCTACGCGCCGCACCGGACCTGATCCCCGGAGGGGCCGACGGATGAGCGAGCGCAGGGGACCGCAGGGGCAGCAGCCCGGGCAGCCGGAGGACTGGCCGAACGGGCAGTACCCGCCGTACCAGTCGCAGGGCGGTTACGAGCAGCAGCAGTACGACCAGTACGAGCAGGCCGGCCTCTACGAGCCGACCGGCCAGTACGACGCGTCGGGGCAGTACCGGCAGCCGGAGCAGTACGACCAGTACGGGCAGCCGGCCGCTTCCGAGCCCTACGGGCAGGGCCAGTACGGCTACCAGGACCAGTATCAGCAGCAGGGGTACCAGCAGGGCTACGGGCAGGGGTACGAGCAGCCCGCCGAGCAGCGGCCCGACGCGTACGGGCAGCAGTCCGCCCAGGGCTACCAGCAGCAGGGCGGCTACGGCTACCAGGACCAGTACCAGCAGCAGGGGTACCAGCCGTACGAGCAGCCGCAGGCGCCGGGGCAGCAGCAGTCTCAGCAGCAGTCCCCGGCGCAGGCGTACACGACCGCTCCGATGCCGGCCGTCGTCGTGCCGGAGCCGGCCGCGACCCCGTCGGCCGCCGCTCCGGCGACCCCGCGGGCCCGGGTGCCGCGTCCCGCCGCCGCCGAACCGGCCGCGCCCGCCCGCCCCGAACCGCCGTCCGAGCAGGTCGGCGGCTCCCGCGCGACCCGGTCCAGGACCGCGGGCGGAGCCGGGGACTCCTACGCCACGGGCGAGTTCACCTTCGTCGACGAGGAGGAGACGGAGTCCGAGGACGTCATCGACTGGCTCAAGTTCGCCGAGTCCCGCAGCGAGGTGCGCGCCGAGCGCCGCCGCAAGCTCCGCAACCGGCTGATCGGCCTCGTCGCCGTGGTCGCGGTCGCCGGTGCCGGCACGGGCGGCTACCTCTGGTTCACCCGCGACAAGGGGGCGGCCGCCGCCTCCGCCGCCGCCGGCCCGCGCCAGGTCAACGTCGTCCACCTGCGCGACCTCCAGGGCAAGGTCTCCAGCGCGCTGCTCGTCAACGACACCGCCGGCAAGAAGGGCACCGTGCTGCTCCTGCCCGACACGCTGCGGCTGCCCGGCGCCGGCGACCCGCCGGTCACCACCGTCGGCCAGGCCATGGACGCCCTCGGCGCCTCCGGCACCCGGGACGGCCTGACCACCGTGCTCGGCGCTCCCGTCGCCGGTACCTGGCGGCTCGACACCCCCTACCTGGAACTGCTGGTCACCCAGCTCGGCGGCGTCCGGGTGGACACCGACGCCGAGGTCCACGAGGGCGGCAGGCCCGACGGCAAGGTGCTCGCCGCCGCGGGCAAGAACACCCTGCTCGGCGGGAAGGCCGCGGTCGCCTACGCCACCCTGCAGAACGGCGGCGAGAACCGTGACGCCCAGCTCGCCCGCTTCGGCCAGGTGATGGACGCGGTGGTGCGCACGATGCCGGTCGAGTTCAAGGACGCCAAGGACGACGTGCACCGGATGAACGCGGTGCTCGACCCCTCCCTGCCCGAGGACGCGCTCGCCGGGGTGCTCGCCCAGCTCGCCCAGCAGGCCAAGGCCGGGCAGTTCGGCACCGCCACGCTGACCGTCAAGCCGGACGGTTCCCTGGACGAGGCCACCGCGGGCAAGCAGGTCAAGGAGGTGCTCGGCGGCACCGTGAAGTCCGCGACCAGCGCCGACTCGCCCGCCCGGGTCTCCGTCCAGGACGCCTCCGGCAACGACCAGGCGGCGGCCGCCGCCCAGGTCCAGGTGGTCAACGCGGGCCTCACCTTCGTGCCCGGCGGGGCCAAGGCCGCGCCGCAGGCCGCCAGTGAGATCCGCTACACCGACGACGCCCGGCAGGCCGCCGCGAAGTCGCTGGCGACCAGCCTCAACCTGCCGGAGACGGCGGTGAAGAAGGTCACCGACGCCCAGAACGCCGACCTGGTCGTGGTGCTCGGCAAGGACTACGCGCCGCCGAAGGCCCCGTAGGCCCGGCCGCCGGACGGGGCGCCCCCCGCCCCCGGCGGCCCGCGCCCCGTCGGCCCACGGCCCGGCGGTCCCGGAAAACGGTTCCGGGGCCGCCTGGGCGGCGTGAGATCCTGGAAGGCGATCCGCGCGCCCCGTGCGCCGGGCGCCCCCAAGCCGCCGAGCCGGAAGTACATCGTGACCGCCACTGAGCACAGCCAGGAACTCATCAACGTCGCCGCCCAGGCGGCGGCCGACAAGCTGGCCCACAACATCGTCGCGTTCGACGTCAGCGAGGTGCTGTCGATCACCGACGCCTTCCTGATCGCCTCCGCGAGCAACGACCGCCAGGTCCGCTCGATCGCCGAGGAGATCGAGGACCAGCTGCGCGAGAAGCTGGACATCAAGCCGGTGCGCCGCGAGGGCGAGCGCGAGGGCCGCTGGGTCCTGCTCGACTACCTCGACATCGTCGTGCACGTCCAGCACTCCGAGGAGCGCTCCTTCTACTCGCTGGACCGCCTCTGGAAGGACTGCCCCGAGCTGCCGCTGCCGGAGGACGCCGTCGCCTCCCGCAACCGCCCCGACGCCCACACCGACGCGGCCGGCAACGCCCTGGCCCCGGCCGAGCAGGCCCCGGCGGACGACTTCGGCGCCGAGGACTACAGCTGAGCCGGGACGCGCGAGGTCCGCGCATCGTCTTCTGGCGGCACGGCCAGACCTCCTGGAACCTCGAATCGCGCTTCCAGGGCACGACGGACATCGAGCTGACCGGGCAGGGCGTGCTGCAGGCGCAGCGGGCCGCCCGGCTGCTCTCCGGCCTGCGTCCGGACCTGCTGGTCTCCTCCGACCTCTCGCGGGCCCGCCGTACCGCCGACGAGCTCGCCAGGGTGACCGGCCTGGACGTGCAGCACCACGAGGGCCTGCGCGAGACCTATGCCGGCACCTGGCAGGGGCTGACCAACGCGGAGATCCGCGAGCGCTTCCCGGCGGAGTACGCGGCCTGGGCGCAGGGCGAACCCGTCCGGCGCGGCGGCGGTGAGCTCGCGACCGAGGTCGCGGACCGCGCGGTGCCGGTGGTGCTGGACGCGGTCGACAAGCTGCCCGAGAACGGCACCCTGGTGGTGGTCAGCCACGGCGGCACCATCCGCACCGTGCTGGGGCGGATGCTCGGCCTGGAGCCGGAGTTGTGGGAGTGCTTCGGCGGGCTGTCGAACTGCTGCTGGTCCGTGCTGGGCCTCGGCGCGCGGGGCTGGCGGCTGCTGGAGCACAACGCCGGCACCCTGCCGCAGCCGGTCATCGGCGACGACACCTGAGTGGGTCCGGACACCGTCCGGACGGTGTCCGGGGCACCCGGGCATGGTCCGGACGGTGTCCGGGCGATGTCCCGGGCGAAGGGGTGGAGCGGGGCCGGGGAGGACGGATTTCGCAGTTCCGGGTCCGACCGGTTAGAGTTTTCCTCGTTCGCACGGAGGGAACGCGGCCCGGAAGGGAAGCGGGAAATCCGGACGACGAGGGGCTGTAGCTCAGTTGGTAGAGCGCTTGCATGGCATGCAAGAGGTCCGGGGTTCAATTCCCCGTAGCTCCACTCCGCACCCGGAGTCCCCTCAGGAGAGCTTTTCTTGTCGGTGGGCTGTGCGTGTCGCGGGGCTGTAGCTCAGTTGGTAGAGCGCTTGCATGGCATGCAAGAGGTCCGGGGTTCAATTCCCCGTAGCTCCACAGACGAACGGAAGGCCGTCACCCCCGGGTGGCGGCCTTCGGTCGTTCCCGGGGTCGTTTCCCAGGGGTGCCGCCGTCCCGGGGGCGGCCCGGCCGGTGCGCGCGGCCCGGCGGCCGACGGGCCCGGCTCAGCCGACGGGCCCGGTGAACCGGTGGCCGCACGGCGCGGTCCAGCCGCCCGGAGGCAGCGCCGACAGCCGCTCGACCCGCTCACGGTCCGCCGCCCCGTCCGGTGTGTAGACCGCCACGTAGGCTTCCGGCACCCCCGGGATCGTCAGGTACGTCGCGTTCAGCCGCATCACCCCCACCTGCGGATGCCGGAACACCTTCAGCGCCGTCCGCCGCGTCGACACCTCCTGCCGGGCCCACAGTTCCCGGAACTCGGCGCTCACCCGCAGCAGCGACCGCACGTACTCCTCCCAGAGCGGCTCCCCGACGTGCTTGCCGTACGCGCCGCGCAGCACCGCGACCATCTGCGGCAGTTGCTCGGCCCGGTTCAGGAACGGGTTGCAGCACTCCGGACTGGTGACCGTGCACCAGAGGCTGTTGAACCAGCCGTCGCCGGTACGGGGCCGGCTGGTGGCGAACAGCGCCTCGTAGGCGGGGTTCCAGGCCAGGACGTCGAACCGGCTGTTGGAGACGGCGGCCGGCAGTGGCGACAGCGCGTCCAGGATCACCTGGGTCGAGGGGTCCAGCACCGGCGGGTCCGGGTGCGCCGACGGGCGGACCGCCACCCCGGCGAGCCGGAACAGGTGCTCGCGCCCGGTGGCGTCCAGCAGCAGCACCCGGGCCACCGCCGTCAGCACCTGCGCGCTGGCGTTGATCGGGCGGCCCTGTTCGAGCCACGTGTACCAGGTCACCCCGACGCCGGCGAGCTGGGCGACCTCCTCGCGGCGCAGCCCGGGGGTGCGGCGGCGCAGGCCGGGCGGCAGGCCGACGTCCTCGGGGGAGACCCGGGCGCGGCAGGCGCGCAGGTACTCGGCCAGCTCGGTGCGGCGCCGGTCGCGCCGGTCGGGCTGTCCGGAGCGGTCGGGTTGTCCGGAGCGGTCCGGCTGTTCGGCCCGGGCGGGTCGGTCATGCCGTTCGGGCCGTTCGGGCCGGGTGGGTCGGACGGTTCGGGCCGGGGCGGGGTCGACGGTGCCGGGGGCGTCCACGACGGTCATACCCGCCATGGTGCCGCAGCCCGGTGAGGCGCAACAGGTGCTGTCAGTACCAGGATCCGCAGGCTCTAACCACTGGTACCGGGCTCCGGCGAACCTCGAACCATGACCGATCTCCAGACCCGACGCGGCCCGGTACGGACCGCCCCGCCGACCGCCGCCGCCGGTGCCGGGACCGGCGCGGCCCCCGTCGCGCGGCCCGGGCTCCTGCTCGCGCTCGTCCTCGGCGGCCAGTTCATGGCCGTGCTCGACACCGCCATCGTCAACGTCGCCGTGCCGACCGTCCGGACCGACCTGCACGCCTCCGGCGCGGCCCTCCAGTTCGTGGTGGCCGGCTACACCATCGCCTACGCCGTGCTGCTCATCACCGGCGCCCGGCTCGGCGCCCGGTACGGGTACAGCCGGGTCTTCCAGTCCGGCCTGGCCGCCTTCACCGCCGCCTCACTGGCCTGCGGGCTCGCCCCCGCCACCGGCTGGCTGATCGGCTTCCGGCTGCTCCAGGGCGCCGGGGCGGCCCTGATGGTCCCCCAGGTGATGAGCATCATCCAGCGGACCTTCACCGGCCGGGCCCGGATCCGGGCCCTCGGCCTCTACTCGGCCGTGCTCGCCGGTGGCATCGCCGCCGGCCAGGTGCTCGGCGGCGTGCTGGTCAGCGCGGACCTGTTCGGTTCCGGCTGGCGCCCGGTCTTCCTGGTGAACCTGCCGATCGGCCTGGCGCTGCTCGCCGCCGGGGCCCGGCTGCTGCCCGACCTGCCCGGCGACCGCGAGCGCGGCTTCGACCTGCCCGGCCTGCTGGTGCTCGGCGCCGCCCTCGGCCTGCTGGTGGTCCCGCTGGTGCTCGGCCACGAGCTCGGCTGGCCGCTCTGGGGCTGGACGCTGCTGGGCGCCAGCGCGCTGATGTTCGCCCTGTTCGCGGTCGTCGAGCGGCGGATCGCCCGGCGTGGCGGACAACCGCTGATCAACGGACGCGTGCTCGGCGCGGCCGGACTGCTGCCCGCCGTCGGCGCGCTGCTGATGATCATGCTGGCCTTCGCCGGCTTCATGTTCTCCTTCGCCCTGCACCAGCAGACCGGGCTGGGGCACAGCGCCCTGCGGGCCGGGCTCTGCTCGGCGCCGATCGCGGTCGGCTTCGGCGCCGCCAGCCTGTACTGGCAGCGGCTGCCCCGGCGTCTGCACGCCGTCCTGCCGCCGCTCGGCACCGGCCTGCTCGCCGTCGGCTACCCGGTGCTCGGACTGATGCTGGGGGACGGGGCCGGGATCGGCGCCGGGCCGTTGCTGTTGACCGCCGTCCTCGGGCTGCTCGCGGGCTGCGCCTACGCGCCGCTGTTCGCCCGGGCGCTCGCCCGGGTGGCTCCCGCCGACGCTGCGGACGCCAGCGGGCTGGTGGTCACCGCCGTCCAGCTCGGCCAGGTGATCGGGATCGCGCTGCTGGGCTCGGTGTTCCTCGGCGCGGTGGACCAGCCGGCGTCCGCCCGGGGGTCCGCGCACGCGATGCTGCTGACCACGGTCGCCATCGGCGTGGTCGTCGCGCTCGCCGCCCTCGCGGCCGGGTTCGCGGTCAGGGAGCGCGCGGCGGGGCGGGAGGGGTAGGGCGGGCGTCCGGGGCGCGCCGGGGCGGGATCTCGTCGAAGGCCGGCGGGGGTCCGCGCGGGGCCCGCGGAGAGCCTGCGGGAACGGATTCGTGGAGCACCCCCCGGACCGTGTAAAGTAGGCGATGTCGCCGAGGGAAACGGAACGAAACCCCCGGTGACATCGCAGGTCGAGGGGCTGTAGCTCAGTTGGTAGAGCGCTTGCATGGCATGCAAGAGGTCCGGGGTTCAATTCCCCGTAGCTCCACAGAAATCGAAGGCCGTCTCCCGGAAACGGGGGGCGGCCTTCGGCGTTCCCGATGTTTCCCGGCGCTTCCGGGCCTTCCCGGCGCACCGTCCGGGTCCCGGCGTCCGGTTCGGTAGCCGGTGTCCGGTTCGGTGCCCGCTCGCAGGCCGTTCGTGGCCTCCAGGACGGTGCGGCCGGGTGCGGCCCGGTGGGACCGGGTGCGGCGACCGGTTTCGGGGACCTCCCGACGACGGCCCCCGGAGGACCGCTACCGTCGGAGCCATGGCGGATCTGGAGCGCAGACGCAACGAGGAACTCGCCCGGATACTCCACCAGCTCGGCTGGAGCCCGGAGCGGCTCGCCCGCGAGGTCAACCTCACCCTCCCGGCCCGGCTCGGGATCAGCTCCACCGCCCCCTACAAGTGGCGCGACCGGGGCATGGTCCCGCGCAGCCCCCACGACCAGGCCGTCTGCGAGGTCTTCAGCCGCACCCTCGGCATCGCCGTCACCTACGAACAGCTCTGGGGCCGGATGGGCGGCCACCGCGGCGCCAAGATCCTCTCCCCGCGTCTGCTGACCGATCCGTGGACGGCCGACACCGCCCAGACCGCGCTGCGCGAGACCGCCGCCGACGCCGGACCCGTCCGCCTCACCGACCTCTTCCGCGGTGCCGACCTGGCCGAGGCCGCCCGTCGGCTCACCACCCCGCCCCCGGCCCTCGGCGGTGACGGCGCGCTGCGCGTCGACCCCGCGCTGCTCGGCGAACTCGCCGCCGCCCACCGCAGCAAGCAGCGACTGGAACGGTCCTGCGGCGGCGGACTCGTCCTCGGTCCCGCCCGGGCCGAACTGGCCATGGTCACCAAGCTGTTGGAGCTCGGCGCCTACGACGAACCGCTCGGCCGGGCGCTGTACGGCGCGGCCGGCCGCCTCGCCCGCCTCGCCGCCTGGGCCGCGTACGACCTCGGCCACGACGCCACCGCCCAGCGGGCGTTCGCGGCAGCGCTGCGCGCCGCCCACCTCAGCGGCGAGCGGCGGGCCGGGGTGGCCGTGCTCGGCGGCCTCGTCGTCCTGGCCACCGGGAGCGCGGGCGGGCGCGGGCTGGACGCGGTCACGGTGCTGGCCGAGGCGGTGGCGGCGGCCGGTGACGCCCTCGACCCGGCCGACCGGGCGCTCCAGCTCGGCCGGATCGCCCGTGCGCACGGGCGGCGCGGCGACGCCGCCGGGCTGGCGGAGGCGGTGGGGCGGGCGTTCGCGGAGCTCGGCGGGGAGGCGGGTGCGGCGACCGGCGGGGAGGCGGGTGCGGACGCGGGCACCGGGGCCGGTGCGGAGACGGGCGGGGAGGCCGGCGGGGAGGTGCGGGCCGATCTTGCCGGGATGGTGGGGGAGGGGTACCTCTTCCTCGGCGAGCACCGGCGGGCCCAGGAACTGCTGGCGGCGGCGGTGGCGGCGCTCGGCCCGGGGCGGGCCAGGGCGCGGGCGCTGCTGATGGTGCGGCTGGCCGAGTCGCAGCGGCTGGCCGGTGCCGCCGCCGAGGCGGCGCGGACCGCGGACCGGGCGCGGGCGCTGGCCGCCGGGATGCAGTCGGAGCGGGTGGCGCGGGCGTTGCGCGGGTTCGACGCGGCGTTCCGTTCGGCGGAGTCGGCGGAGTCCGAGGCGGAGGTGCTGTCGGTGTTGTCGGTGTCGGCCTCGGCGGAGGCGGCGGAGGTGCCGGCGGGCACCTCCGCCTGACGGGCGCGCCCGTGGTCTCCCCCGGAGGCGCCCGACCCCTTGCGGTACCCTGAGCCCATGCGAACCGCGCGCCTGCTTCTTAGTCGGCCGCGCTGACCAGGACCGGCCACGCCCCAGGGCGGAGCCGGAGTCGGCGTGGCACCCCCTCCTGCGAGGGGCTTTTTTGTTTTCCGCCCGGCTTCCGGCCCGGCACCGTCCGGCCCGGTCCGGGCACCCCGCCCCGCCGCCGGCCCGCAACGCCGGTTCGCCAACTGACATCGATGGAGCTTTAAGGACCATGAGCGAGACGACCCCTGCGTCCGGCGCGGCCGACGCCGCGACCGAGCCGTTCCGGTACAGCGCCGCCCTGGCGGCGGAGATCGAGTCCCGCTGGCAGGACATCTGGGAGAAGGAGGGCACGTTCCACGCCCCCAACCCGGCCGGCGACCTGGCCGATCCCGCCGCCGCCGACGTCGCCGCGAGGCCGCACAGCTTCATCATGGACATGTTCCCGTACCCGTCGGGCGCGGGCCTGCACGTCGGCCACCCGCTGGGCTACATCGCCACCGACGTGTTCGCCCGCTACCAGCGGATGAACGGCTTCAACGTGCTGCACACCCTGGGCTACGACTCGTTCGGCCTGCCCGCCGAGCAGTACGCCGTGCAGACCGGCACCCACCCGCGGGTGTCCACCGAGGCGAACATCGCCAACATGCGCCAGCAGCTGCGCCGACTGGGCCTGGGCCACGACCCGCGCCGTTCGATCGCCACGATCGACCCGGAGTACTACCGCTGGACCCAGTGGATCTTCCTGCAGATCTTCAACTCCTGGTACGACGAGCAGGCCCACCGGGCCCGCCCGATCGCCGAGCTGGTCACCGAGTTCGAGGGCGGCACCCGCGAGGTCCCCGGCGGCCGCGACTGGGCCGCGCTGAGCGGCGCCGAGCGCGAGGAGGTGCTGGGCGAGTACCGGCTGGCCTACGCCAAGGAGGTGCCGGTCAACTGGTGCCCCGGCCTGGGCACCGTGCTGTCCAACGAGGAGGTCACCGCCGACGGCCGCTCCGAGCGCGGCAACTTCCCCGTCTTCAAGTCCAACCTGCGCCAGTGGATGATGCGGATCACCGCCTACTCCGACCGGCTGATCTCCGACCTGGACCTGCTGGACTGGCCCGAGGCGATCAAGCTGCAGCAGCGCAACTGGATCGGCCGCTCCGAGGGCGCCCGGGTCGACTTCGCCGTCGGCGAGCGGAAGATCACCGTCTTCACCACCCGCCCGGACACCCTGTTCGGCGCCACCTACATGGTGCTGGCGCCCGAGCACGACCTGGTCGACACGATCGTCCCCGCCAGCTGGCCCGAGGGCACCCCCGAGAGCTGGACCGGCGGCGCCGCCACCCCCGCCGAGGCCGTCACCGCCTACCGCGCCGCCGCGGCCGCCAAGTCCGACGTCGAGCGCCAGGTCGAGGCCAAGGTCAAGACCGGGGTCTTCACCGGCGCCCACGCCGTCAACCCCGTCAGCGGCGAGCCCGTCCCGGTCTTCATCGCCGACTACGTGCTGATGGGCTACGGCACCGGCGCCATCATGGCCGTCCCCGCCCACGACCACCGCGACTTCGCCTTCGCGCGCGCCTTCGAGCTGCCGATGCGCTGCGTCGTCGCCCCCACCGACGGGCGCGCCGAGGACCCGTCCGGCTGGGACGACGCCTTCGACACCTACGACTCCGTCATCGTCAACTCCGCCCACACCGAGGGCACCGAGGACGGCGTCTCGCTGAACGGCCTGAGCGTCACCGACGCCAAGGCCGCCGTCACCACCTGGCTGACCGCCCGCGGCATCGGCGAGGGCACCGTCAACTACCGCCTGCGCGACTGGCTGTTCAGCCGCCAGCGGTACTGGGGCGAGCCGTTCCCGATCGTCTACGACGAGGACGGCGTCATGCACGCGCTGCCCGAGTCGATGCTGCCCGTCGAGGTCCCGCAGGTCGACGACTACTCGCCGCACACCTACGACCCGTTCGACTCCACCTCCACGCCGAAGACCCCGCTGTCCCGCAACGAGGACTGGGTCAACGTCGAACTGGACCTGGGCGACGGCGTGAAGACGTACCGCCGCGAGACCAACACCATGCCCAACTGGGCCGGCTCCTGCTGGTACGAGCTGCGCTACATCGACCCGTCCAACCGCGAGCAGGTCGTCGACCCCGCCAACGAGCGGTACTGGCTGGGCCCCACCGAGGAGAAGCCCGGCGGCGGCGCCGACCTGTACGTCGGCGGTGCCGAGCACGCCGTCCTGCACCTGCTGTACGCCCGCTTCTGGCACAAGGTGCTGCACGACCTGGGGCACGTCTCCTCCGTCGAGCCGTTCCACAAGCTGTTCAACCAGGGCATGATCACCGCCGACGTCTACCGCGACGAGCGCGGCTTCCCGGTGCCCGCCGCCGAGATCGAGGAGCGCGACGGCCAGTACTTCTGGCAGGGCGAGCCGGTCAAGCGCGAGGCCGGCAAGATGGGCAAGTCCCTGAAGAACGCCGTCGCCCCCGACGAGATCGCCGACGAGTACGGCGCCGACACGCTGCGCCTGTACGAGATGTCGATGGGCCCGCTGGACGTCTCCCGCCCGTGGGACACCCGCGCCGTCGTCGGCTCCTACCGCTTCCTGCAGCGGCTGTGGCGCAACATCGTCTCCGAGAGCAGCGGCGAGCTGGTCGTGACGGACGAGGAGCCGGACGAGGCGACGCTGCGCGCCCTGCACAAGGCCGTCGACGGCATCCGCGCCGACATGGCCGGGCTGCGCTTCAACACCGCGGTGGCCAAGGCGATCGAGCTGAACAACTACCTGGTCAAGCGGGGCTCCACGCCGCGTTCGGTGGCCGAGCAGGTCGTCCTGATGGTCGCCCCGCTGGCCCCGCACATCGCCGAGGAGCTGTGGCGCCGACTGGGCCACGGCGACTCGCTGGCGCACACCGACTACCCGGTGGCCGACCCGGCGTACGTCGTCGACGAGTCGGTGACCTGCGTCGTCCAGATCAAGGGCAAGGTCAAGGCCCGGCTGGAGGTCGCGCCGTCGATCTCGGACGCCGAGCTGGAGGCGCTGGCGCTGGCCGACCCGGCGGTCGTCGCGGCGATCGGCGGGGCCGAGGTGCGCAAGGTGATCGCGCGGGCGCCGAAGCTGGTCAACATCGTCACCGGCTGACGTCGGGGTCGGGGCCTTGCGGCTCCGGTGGGGCGGGCGTTCCTTCGGGGTGCCCGCCCCGCGGCGTTCCGGGGCCCGGGGCCGCTCCGGGGCGGGCGCCGCTCCGGTGCGGAGCCGCTCGGGGGCCGGAGTGTCGGGTGTGCCGCCGGACCTCGGGGTTTCCCCCGAGCCGTCCCTGATCCTTTCCCTGAACTCGGGCCCGGCACCCCCGAACGGCGGCCCGCCCGGCCGGTACCGGGGCTACGGTGGAACCCTCGGTGGGCCGGCCCGCGTTGGGCCCGGTGGGGGCCGGTTCGGCTGGCGGAAGGCGGCATGTGATGGAGATCCTCGGGGTGTTGCTGGGAGTCGCCCTACTGCTCGGGCTCGGGGTGGTGGTGCTCGTCGTCATCGGCCTGGTCAAGGCGGCCAGGGCGGTCGGCGAGAAGGTGGAACGCCAGGAGGCCAAGGCCCGACGGGCCGTGGAGAACGTCACGCTCAAGGCGAAGTCCTACACCCAGACCGGTCCGCAGGGGCAGATCTCCGCCGTCCGCCTGGGCCTGCGGACCTCGCTGGACGGCACTCGGAGGGTCCTGGAGGGCGCCGTCGGCCAGGACGGCCAGCTCGGCGAGGCGCTCGCGCTGCTGGGCCGGCTGGACGCCCACGCGGCGGAGCTCGACGGCGAACTGCGGATGCTGGAGCGCGAACCGGACGTCTTGCGGGTCGCGGCGAAGCTGCCCGAGCTGCGGGAGCGGGCGGAGCGGATCACGCACTCGGCGGAGACCATGCGGTGGGCGGCGCAGGACCGGATGCACCAGTTCGCGGCCGACGAGCTGGGGCGGCTGAGCCGGGAGTGCGAGGACGAGGCGGGGGCGCTGCGACACTGGGACACCGGGGCGGGCGCGTCGGGTTCCGACGCTTCGGCGGGGGCTTCGGCCTCGGGGGCCGCCGCCGGCACGTCGGGTGCGGCGCGAGAGGCCGGCGGGGCCAGGCACGGACTCACGGACGGCCGGGGCGGCCGGCCCAGCGCCGAGGAGATCCTCGGCCTCACCGACCCGGTGACCAGGATGGCGCAGCGGCTGCGGAAGCCGACCACCGGCCCCTCGGCCGGCTGAGCGGCCGCCGGATGCTGCCGACCGGCCCGAGCGGGGAGTAACCTCCGCCTCATGCCCGCCGACCACGCACTTGTCACCGACTCCACCGCCTACCTGCCCCAGCAGGCCGTCGACCGGCACCGGATCACCATCGTCCCGCTGAGCGTCGCGGTCGGCGACGAGGTGCGGGCGGAGGGCGTCGAGATCTCCCCGAAGGACGTGGCCGAGGCGCTGCGGGGCAAGCACCGGGTGACCACCTCGCGGCCCAACCCGGAGGCGTTCGCCGCCGCCTACCGGGCGGCCGCCGAGAACGGCGCGCGCGGCATCGTCTCGGTCCACATCTCCGGCGAACTGTCCGGGACGGTGGAGGCCGCCCGACTCGCGGCCGCCGAGTCGCCCGTCCCCGTGCGGGTGGTGGACAGCCGACTGGTCGGCATGGCGCTCGGCTACGGGGTACTCGCGGCGGCCGAGGCGATCGAGGCCGGGCAGGGGCTCGACGAGGCGGCGGCGGCGGTCGTGCGGCGGACCGCCGGGACCAGTGGCTTCTTCTACGTCGACACCCTGGAGTACCTGCGCCGGGGCGGGCGGATCGGCGCCGCGCGGGCGCTGCTGGGCTCGGCACTGGCGGTGAAGCCGCTGCTGCACCTGGACGGCGGGCGGATCGAGCCGCTCGAGAAGGTGCGCACGGCGTCCCGGGCGATCGCCCGGCTGGAGGAGATCGCGGTCGAGCGGGCGGGGGAACGGGAGGTCGACATCGCCGTTCACCACCTGGCGGCCGAGGACCGGGCCGAGCCCCTGGCGGAGCGGCTGCGGGGGCGGGTCCCGAGGCTGCGCGAGCTGTACGTGGCCGAGGTGGGCGCGGTGATCGGCGCGCACGTCGGGCCGGGGCTGCTGGCGGTGGTGGTCTCACCCCGGTGAGGTCGGCCGGGGCGGGTGCGGTCGCCCGGCTGTCAACGCCGACCGGCCGGTCTCACCCTTCGGGGTGACCTCGGTTGTCCACAACCCCCGGGTTTTCCACAGGATTTCCGTAAAGTCCGCGCGATGCCCGGCTGGTTCCTACCGTGCTCCGCATGACGAACCTGCGCATCGGCGCGCGCAAGCGCCACGAGATCCGTCGGGCCGACGAGACCGCCCGCCTGCGGATGGCGGCCCTGCTGCCGGGAGCGGCGGACCTGCCGGACACCGAGCCCTCGGTGTACACGGCGTCCCCGCCGGCCCCGGGGGCGGACGGTCCGCACGCCGATCCGTCCGGCGGCGGCACGGCCGGAGGCGTGCCACCGAGTTTCCCGCCCGCGGGCGGTGAGCCGGGGCATTCGAACCCCTCGCACCCGGTGAACCCGGTGAACCCGGTGAACCCGGTGAAGGGTGCCGATCCGCCGGGACCGCCCGGTCCACCGGCCCCACCGGATCCGCCCGGGTTGCCGGACCCTTCCGGGTCGCCGGGCCTGCCCGGGCTGCTGGGTCCGCCGGGGCATCCGCTGGCGCTCGACCGCCGGGCGGCGGTCGGCCTGCTGGTCCTCCTGCTGCTCACCCTCGGCTACGGCGTCCAGCACTTCTGGCTCGCGCGGCCGCAATCGGTCGAGGTGCCCACGGCGGCCGTCGCCCCGCCGGCGCCGACCGGAGCCCTGGGCGCCGGTCTGCCCGGCGATGGGCCCGGGCCCCCGGGAGGCGAGACGGGCGGAGGCGCCCCAGTCGTCGTGGTGGTCGACATCGGTGGCCGGGTCGCCACCCCGGGCGTCCACGCCCTGCCGAACGGCTCCAGGGTGGCGGACGCACTGCGGGTCGCGGGCGGAGCGCTGCCGGGGACGGACATCAGGAACCTCAACCTCGCCCGCGTCCTGGCGGACGGCGAACAGATCCTCGTCGGCGAGCCGAGCCCCCAGCCGCCCGCGGGAGCGGGGCCGGGACCGCCCCCGGCCGGGCCGTCGAAGCAGCCGGTCAGCCTGAACCGCGCGACCCTCGAACAGCTCGACACGCTCCCCGGCGTCGGCCCGACGCTCGCCCAGCGCATCCTCGCCTTCCGTGCCTCCCACGGCGGCGCCTTCCGTTCGCTCGACCAACTCCGTCAGGTGAGCGGCGTGGGCGAGCACATCTACGCGGAACTCCGGCCGCTGCTGACCCTCTGACGGGTGTTCGGCTTCTCGTCGTGCCGTCTGCTCCCCGTCCGGCCGCTCCGCCCTGCCCCGCCCCGTTCCGCTTTCGCTCGCACGGAAGGAGGTGCCGTCATCACTGTCACCCTCGCCCCCGGCCCCGCCCCCGGCCCCGGCCCCGGCCTTGGTCCCAGCCCTGGCCCCGCCGCCGGACCGGGGCCGGGCGACCTCCGACTGCTGCTGCCCGCCGGGGCCGCCTGGGCGGTGGCCGCCTGGGCCCTCGGACCGGGGTCCGGCCACGGTGCCGCGCTCGCGGTGGCGGCGGGCGCGGCGGCACTCCTCGGGCTGCTCCTCCTCGTCCTCGGGATCCGGGCGTCCACCGCTTCGACCCGGTGGCACCCCGTCGCCGCGACGGTGTCGGTGGTCCTGCTCACCGCGGCCGCCGCCGCGACCGCCACCCTCCTGCACACCGCCGACCTGCGGCGGGGGCCGCTGCCCGGACTGACCCGGACCGGCGGCCCGGCCCCGGAGGTGGGCGTCGACCTGACCGTCGCCGGGGACCCGAGGATCCGGGTCGCCCACGGCGGAGGAGCCGGCGCCGGAGAGAGCCTGCTCACCGTCGAAGCGGTCGTGGACGGCGTCACCGTCCCCGAGGGCCTCCTCCCGGGGGAGCCGGGCCCGCACACCGTTCGGACCCGCACACCCGTCACCGTCCTGGTGCGCGGCGAGGACACGGCCGCCTGGGAGCACCTGCTGCCCTCCGCCCGGGTGGCCGCCGAGGTGTCCGTCCGACCCCCGGGGGAGGGCGACCGAGAGTCGGCGGCCCTGCTGATCGCGCACGGCGAGCCCCGCGTTTCGGTGCCACCGAGCCTCCCGCAGCGGATCGCCGGACGGCTCCGGTCGGGGCTGCGCTCGGCGACGGACGGCCTGCCGCCGGACGAGCGCGGACTGCTCCCGGGCCTCGTCGTGGGCGACACCTCCCGGCTGCCGGACGACCTCCGGGAGGCGTTCCGGGACACCGATCTGGCCCACCTGGTGGCGGTCAGCGGGGCCAACCTCGCGATCGTGCTGGGGGTGCTGCTCGGCGCCCCGGGACGTGCCGGCACCGCCGAGCGGAGCGGACTCGCCGCCCTGCTCGGGATCCCGCTGCGCACCACGGCGCTGCTGGGGGCCGCCGTGACGCTGGCCTTCGTCACGATCTGCCGCCCCGAGCCCAGTGTGCTCAGAGCGGCGGGCACCGGGTTGATCGGGCTGCTGGCGCTGGCCACCGGCCGTCCGCGCCGGGCGTTGCCGGCACTGGCCGGTACGGCCCTGCTGCTGATCCTTCTCGACCCGTACCTGGCGCGCTCCTTCGGCCTCCTGCTGTCGGTGCTCGCCACGGCCGGGCTGCTGGTGCTCGGACCGCGCTGGGCGGACGCGCTCCGGGCGCGGGGCTGGCCTCGGCACCTGGCGGGCGCGGTAGGTGCGACGGCCGCGGCCCAGGCCCTCTGCGCGCCGGTGACGGTGCTCCTCTCCGGGCACGTCAGCCTGGTCGGGATCCCGTGCAACCTGCTGGCCGAGCTGGCGGTGGCCCCGGCGACCCTGCTCGGCTTCGCGGTCCTGGCCGCCGACCCGGTCTCTCCGGCGCTGGCCCGGTTGCTCGCCGAGCCCGCCGCGGTGCCGACCGGCTGGCTGGCCTCGGTGGCCAGGCACGGCGCCGAACTGCCGGGCGGCCGGCTGTCCTGGCCGGGAGGGTGGTTCGGGACGGTGAGCCTCGCCGTCGGCACGGCCGCGCTGTGCTGGACACTCCCGTGGCTGCTGCCCCGGGCCGCCGCCGGGCCCCGCCGATGGCGCTCCCCACGCGGCTGGATCCGCCCGGTGGTGACGGGAGCGCTGCTGCTGGTCCTGCTGACCGTGCTGCTGCGGCCGCCGCCGCTGGCCCGGATCGCGACGGGCTGGCCACCGCCCGACTGGCGGCTGGTGATGTGCGACGTGGGGCAGGGCGACATGGTGGTGCTGCCGGTGCCGCCCGAGGGCGAGGGGCCGCCGGACAGCGCGGTGGTGGTGGACGCCGGTCCGGACCCGCGGGAGGCCGACCGCTGTCTGCGTGAGCTCGGGATCGACCGGGTGCCGCTCTTCCTGGCGACGCACTTCCACGCGGATCACGTCGAGGGCTTGCCGGGGGTGCTGCGCGGCCGGAGGGTCGGGGCGGTGGAGGGCACGGCGGTGAACGATCCGCCGGGCGAGGCCGCCCGGGTGGCGGACTGGGCGGCGCGGGCCGGGGTCCCGTTGACGCGCGCCGCTCGTGGCGAGCGGCGGTCGGCGGGGCCGGGGGTGTCGTGGGAGGTGCTGTGGCCGGACGGAGAGGAGTCCGCGGTGATGTCGGGTCCGAACAACGCGAGTGTCGTGCTGCGGGTGACGGTGGCGGGCGGCCTGCGATTCGCCCTGCTGGGCGACCTGGAGCCGCCGGCCCAGGAGGCGTTGCTGAGCCGGCTGAGGGCGGCGGGGAAGGAGAACGGGGTGGACGTGCTGAAGGTGGCGCATCACGGCTCGGCCCGTCAGGACTGGGAGCTGACGGCGGCGCTGAGCCCCCGGCTGGCTCTGATCTCCTGCGGGGAGGGCAACCCGTACGGCCATCCGTCGCCGCGGACGGTGGACCGTCTGAGGGCTTTGGGCGCCACGGTGCTGCGCACGGACCGGGTGGGTGACATCGCGGTGACCGGCGACGGCCCGGGCCACCTCGGCGCTTCCGTCCACCCGCGCGGGGAGCGCCCCGGCCACCGCCCGTCCGGGCCCCGCCCCAGTCGCGCCGCCGCGGCCGGCACCCCGTGGGGGGGGGGGGGGGGGGGGGGGGGCCCCCCCCCCCCCCCCCGGGGGGCCCCCCCCCCCCCCCCCCCCCCCCCCCCCCCGCCCCCCCCCCCCCCGGCGCGCCCCCCCCCCCCGCCCCCCCCCCGCCCCCCCCCCCCGGCGGGCGG
>NZ_JBIWIF010000001.1:876922-990507 GCF_044764505.1 Kitasatospora sp. NPDC094019 | reverse complement strand
CGCCGCGGGCGCGCCCCCCCCCCCCCGCCCCCCCGCGGCCCCCGCCGGGGGGGGGGGGGGGGGGGGCCCCCCCCCCCCCCCCCCCCCGCCGGGGTGACCCCCACCGCCGCCTTCCTCCCCGACCCCGGAAGTGGGGGTGGGAAATCAGGGGGTTGGGGTTGGGGAGGAGGGGCGGGGGAGGGAAAGGCAGAAACGATTCTTCTGTCCGGGGCCCGAGCACGCCGCTCGGGCCCCGGGAAGGTACGGACAACAGGGCTGGGGCACCAGGTGCCGCCCGCCCGACGGCGAGGCCGCGGTAGTGCATGCCGTTGTGCTCCGGGCGGTGCCCGGAGCACAACGGAGAGGGACGCACCGGAGCGGGCCGCCGAACCAGGGGCACCGAACACCTCGCGTGGGAAGTCGGCCCGGCCGACTTCCCACGCGGAGAGGATGGGTCAGTGCTGCTCGCGCCAGCCGTGGTGGGAGGCGGCGAGGGTGTCGAGGGCATGGAGGCGGGCCGGGGTCCAGCCGTGTTCGGGAGGTTCGACGACCACCAGCCACTGGGCGTCCTCGGCGTCGTCCTCGCCGGCGAGGGCGTCCCGGACGATCTCCGGTTCACCGAGGTCGGGGTGGTCGGCGCCGAGTTCCTCGGCGGCCTCCTCGGCGGCGTCGCGGTCGGGCAGGACGAGCAGCTGCCGGGCGTACGGGTCGAAGTCGCCCGGCAGATCGGCGGGCCCGGCAGTGGGCTCGGTGGCGGGGTCGGTGGTGGGGTCTTCGGTCACCCGGCCATTCTCCAGGGCGGCCGGAGCTGTCCGTGCCCCGTGGGATGCTGGTAGGCGATGGCCAGGAAGAGTGCACCCGACGACCTGCTCGCCCCGCTGACCCTCGCGGTCGGCCAGGAGGAGCTGCTGCTGGACCGCGCGGTGGCCCAGGTGGTGGCCGCGGCGAAGGCCGCCGACCCGGACACCGATGTGCGGGACCTCCCGCCCGGGGGCCTGCAGCCGGGCAGCCTGGCCGAGCTCACCACGCCCTCGCTCTTCGCCGAGCGCAAGGTCATCGTGGTCAGAGCGGCGCAGGACCTCTCCGCCGACTCCGTGAAGGAGGTCAAGGCGTACATCGAGGCCCCCGTCGAAGAAGTGATCATGGTCCTGGTGCACGCGGGCGGCGCCAAGGGCAAGGGCCTGCTGGACGCGGGCCGCAAGGCCGGCGGCCGCGAGGTGGCCTGCGCCAAGCTCGCCAAGGCGGGCGAGCGGCTGGCCTTCGTGCGCGGCGAGTTCCGTACGCTCGGCCGCGCGGCGACCCCGGAGGCGTGTCAGGCCCTGCTGGACTCGCTCGGCAGCGACCTGCGGGAGCTGGCAGCGGCCTGCAGCCAGCTGACCTCGGACGTCGAGGGCACCATCGACGACACCGTGGTGGCCCGCTACTACAGCGGCCGGGCCGAGGCCACCGGCTTCGAGGTGGCGGACCTGGCGGTCACCGGCCGGGCCGCCGAGGCGCTGGAGCGCCTGCGCTGGGCCCTGGCGGTCGGCCAGCCGCCGACCGGCATCACCTACGCGCTGGCGTCCGGGGTGCGGAGCATCGGGCGGCTGGCAACGGCCGGGCGCAACATGCGCCCGGCGGATCTGGCCCGTGAGCTGGGCATGCCGCCGTGGAAGGTGGAGCGGGTCCGCCAGCAGATGCGCGGCTGGACGGGCGACGGCGTGGCCGTGGCCCTGACGGCGATCGCGCAGGCGGACGCCGCCGTCAAGGGCGGCTCCGACGACCCGGCCTTCGCCCTGGAGCGAGCCGTGGTCGCCGTGGCGAGGGCCGCCAGGGCCGGGTCCCGGCAGCCCTCGTACTGAGCGGCCGCGCACGGGGCGAGCTCGTGCTGAGCGGTCTCGCACCGGGCGGCGGCCGGGGTCACGGGCCGCCGATCGCCTTGAGCATGTCCCGGGTGTCGTCGACGATGGCCTTGCGCAGGGTCTCCCGGTCCAGGGTGTGGTTCTTGCCGACCTGGTAGTTGTCCGTCCAGTACAGCGAGTACGTCATGCCGCCGTCCCGGACCTGCAGGTAGTAGTTGATGTCGTGGAAGCTCTTGTCCGAACTGGTCGGCTCGTCGCCGTAGGCGAGGTACGCCTCCTCGCCGAGGCCCGGGACGGCGGTGATCTCGTACTTCTGCTGCTCGAAGTACTGCCGAAGGGCTGCGAACTCCGGGGCGGAGTCGACGGCCCGGTGCAGCTCGGCCCGGATGTCGAGGGTGGCGTAGTCGGTGGTCTCGCTGTCGGACGGGGTGCGCTTCATCAGCGCGTAGCAGCGCATCACGTCCATGGTGTCGGTGCGGCCGACGTGCTCCAACGGATAGTTGTCCACCATCTTGTACTTGCCGCGGAACGCGGTGAGCTTGCCGGCGTCGCAGATCCGGTCGACCGCGTGGTAGCCACGGAGGCTCTTCGCCGCGGACCCGTCGTCGACGAGGCCGGGCACCATGAGCACGGTGCCGGTCCAGACCGCCGAGGCGAGGATCGCGCCGACGAAGGCCCAGGTCGCGTTGCGCCGCAGGCCACCGCCCGGGGCGCGGACGCCGGGTGTCGCCGCCGAGCCGGGTGCGCTGGGGAGGCCGGGAGGCGGTCCGAAGCCGGGCGGGCTGTTCGGTGCCGGTGCCGGCGGCTGCTGCGGGAAGCCGGCGAAGCCGGGTCCGTTCTGCGGTGACGGTGCCGGTGACGGTGACGGTGATGACGGCGGCGGCGGTGTCCCCAATGTGTGCCCCCCTCGGGCCTGCGACGTGGGTGCCGGAGACCCGACCCTATCGGCCGGGCCGGGCGACCGTTCGAGGAAAGCGACGGTGATCGGCCCGCCCCGGTTCCCGCTCGCCCCTCGCCGCCGGAGGGGCCCCGAGAACCAGGACATCGGGTCGGCACGACAACGCTCCGGGCTCGCGGTGGTGCGGTCCGATGTGCTCGCCGTACCCGGGATCGCCGAGGACGGCCCGACAGCCGAGCAGCAGCAGGGTCAAGAGCCGAGCAGCAGGGTGAAGAGGGCGGGCTACGGCACATCACGGCTCGGCAACAGGCCGTGGTCCCCCCGAGTACGAGCGATATGGTCCCGCTCTCACATCCATTTCGACAGGGACTTCCATGCGCATACGCATCGCCCTTGCCGCCGCGGTCCTGGTCGGGACCGCGACGGCGTGCAGCAGTACTTCCGGCACCGGCACCGGGGCCGCCTCGCCGTCCGTACTGCCGACGGTCACGAGGACCGTCGTCGAAACGGTCACGGCGCCCGCAGCCCCAGCTCCCACGGTCACGGTCACAAGCACGGCGACGGTGACCGCGATCGTCACGCCGGAGCCGACCGGTGAGGCCGCGGCGAAGCCCGACGGCACGATCGCCGGAAGTGGGACCTACCTGGTCGGCACGGACGTTCAGCCCGGCACGTACAAGACAGCCGGCCCGAGCGACAGCACGGGCCTCTGCTACTGGGAACGCAGCAGCGGAACCAGCGGGGACGCCGGTTCGATCATCGCCAACGACGCGCTGACCGGACAGGGAGTAGTGACGATCAAGAAGTCCGACGCCCTGTTCAAGTCGCAGGGATGCCAGAAGTGGACGAAGGTCGGCTGATCCGACAGTGACCCGCCCGGCCGCCGTGGCGGCGGCCGGGCGCGTTGTGCTGATCGTTCGCGCGGCGTGGCCGGTCCGGTTCCCGAACCGCCTCGACGAGGCGACGAACGCCCTCGGCACGAGCCGTGCCGCCGCACCGGTGGCCAGGACCGCGCTCGGATCCATGTGTACAGAATGCGTACTGCCCGCCCGGTGGGTACCGGACGGGCAGCAGCGGAAGGGCCTATGAGCCGGCACTTCCGGTCGTTCTCTGTGCACCGCACCCGCGTGGCGAACGCAGGCCGCGTGCGGTGCGAAGTGTGTCGTGCGCCTCGGGGGTTCCGGGTAGAGGGCCGGGCGTCCCGAGGGGTGGGGCCGTCGTGCGGCCCCGGAGGCGTCAGACCTGGACGGCCGTGTTGACGCGCTTGGTGATGGCCGACTTCTTGTTGGCGGCCTGGTTGGCGTGGATGACGCCCTTGCTCACGGCCTTGTCCAGCGCCTTGGAGGCGGCGCGGGCCAGCTCGGTGGCCTTCTCGGTCTCGCCGGCCGCAGCGGCCTCGCGGGCCTTGCGCAGGGCGGTCTTCAGCGAGGACTTGACGGCCTTGTTGCGCAGGCGCGCCTTCTCGTTGGTCTTGTTGCGCTTGATCTGGGACTTGATGTTCGCCACGAAAGTGCCTCAGTCTGTGAAATCGGATCTGGGGGTTCCCGGCCGGGGCCGGGAGGCTGCACCAGCGGCCCTCGGGTCAGCTGAGAGGGCATGCCGGGGCCAGGTGCAGCGGCCAACGCTACCAGGGTCGGCGGGCCCGGCCCAAACCGGTCAGGCCCGCAGGAGCGGTTCGCCGTAGTGCTCGACCTCGGGGAACGGCCGGTAGAAGTGGTGCAGCAGCGCGCGCCACTTCTGGTACTCGGGGGAGCGGCGGAATCCCTCGGTGTGGTCGGTGAGCTTCTCCCACTCCACCTGGAGCAGGAACCGGGAGCCGCGCCCCTCGTCCAGGCAGCGGCGCAGGGCCAGCGAGCGGAAGCCCGGCCGGCCGGCGATCAGGGGTCGGGCCTCGGCGAAGGCGGCGAGGAAGTCCTCCTCCTGGCCGGGCAGGACGTCGAGCAGAGCGCTTTCCAGGATCATGGCCCGCCATCCTGCCGCCCCGCCCCGCCCCGATCCCCCGCGGGGGCGGCCCCCGCGGGCCCCCGGGCGGCCCGAAGCGGACGGGTGGCGCGCGGTCCGGCCGCGGGAGGTGGGAAGATGGGAGGAACTATCTCGATCGGACGACCGTCCGGTCGCCCGGGAAGCCGGTCAGCGATGATCCGGACACCCCCGGCCCCCGGACCAACGGAGAATCGGACCAAGGTGCCCGCGACCCCCAGCAATGTGCCAGAGCCCAGCCGTACCGACCCGGCGCTGATCCGCAACTTCTGCATCATCGCCCACATCGACCACGGCAAGTCGACCCTCGCCGACCGGATGCTGCAGATCACCGGCGTGGTGGACCCGCGGCAGATGCGCGCCCAGTACCTCGACCGCATGGACATCGAGCGCGAGCGCGGCATCACGATCAAGTCGCAGGCCGTCCGTCTCCCGTGGGCGCCGAAGACCGGTCCCCAGGCCGGGACCACGCACATCCTCAACATGATCGACACCCCGGGCCACGTGGACTTCACGTACGAGGTGTCCCGCTCCCTCGCGGCGTGCGAGGGCACCATCCTGGTCGTCGACGCGGCCCAGGGCATCGAGGCGCAGACCCTCGCCAACCTGTACCTGGCGCTGGAGAACGACCTCACCATCGTCCCGGTGCTGAACAAGATCGACCTGCCGGCCGCGCAGCCGGAGAAGTACGCCGCGGAGATCGCCCACATCATCGGCTGCGACCCGTCCGACGTGCTCCAGGTCAGCGCCAAGACCGGCCTCGGGGTCGAGGACCTGCTGGACCACATCGTCAGCACCGTCCCGGCCCCGGTCGGCGTCAAGGACGCCCCGGCCCGCGCGATGATCTTCGACTCGGTGTACGACTCCTACCGCGGCGTGGTCACCTACGTCCGTGTCGTGGACGGTCAGCTGACCAAGCGCGAGCGCATCGCGATGATGTCCACCGGCGCCACCCACGAGCTGCTGGAGATCGGCGTCATCTCGCCGGAGCCGAAGGTCGCCGACGGCCTGGGCGTCGGCGAGGTGGGCTACATCATCACCGGTGTGAAGGACGTCCGGCAGTCCAAGGTCGGTGACACCATCACGTCGATGCACAAGGGCGCGACCGAGGCGCTGGGCGGCTACAAGGACCCGCGCCCGATGGTGTTCTCGGGTCTGTACCCGCTGGACGGCTCGGACTACCCGCTGCTGCGCGACGCCCTGGACAAGCTGCGGCTGAACGACGCGGCGCTGGTGTACGAGCCGGAGACCTCGGTCGCGCTCGGCTTCGGCTACCGCTGCGGCTTCCTCGGCCTGCTGCACCTGGAGATCATCCGGGAGCGGCTGGAGCGCGAGTTCAACCTCGACCTGATCTCCACCGCCCCGAACGTGGTCTACCGCGTGGTGATGGAGGACGGCACCGAGCACACCGTCACCAACCCGAGCGAGTTCCCCACCGGAAAGCTCGCCGAGGTGTACGAGCCGGTCGTGCGCGGCACCATCCTGGCGCCGAACGAGTTCGTCGGCGCGATCATGGAGCTCTGCCAGGCCCGCCGGGGCAACCTCCAGGGCATGGACTACCTGTCCGAGGACCGGGTCGAGCTGCGCTACACGCTGCCGCTCGCCGAGATCGTCTTCGACTTCTTCGACCAGCTGAAGTCCAAGACCCGCGGCTACGGCTCCTTCGACTACGAGCCGATCGGCGAGCAGAGCGCCCAGCTGGTGAAGGTCGACATCCTGCTGCACGGTGACGCGGTGGACGCGTTCTCCGCGATCGTGCACAAGGACAAGGCGTACGGCTACGGCGTGATGATGGCCGGCAAGCTCCAGAAGCTGATCCCGCGCCAGCAGTTCGAGGTGCCGATCCAGGCGGCGATCGGCTCCCGGGTGATCGCCCGCGAGACCGTCCGCGCCATCCGCAAGGACGTCCTCGCCAAGTGCTACGGCGGTGACATCTCCCGGAAGCGGAAGCTGCTGGAGAAGCAGAAGGAGGGCAAGAAGCGGATGAAGATGGTCGGCCGGGTGGAGGTTCCGCAGGAAGCCTTCATCGCCGCGCTGTCCACCGACGCCGAGACCCCCAAGGGCGAGAAGAAGTAGCCCGCGGCGCCATCGCGAGGGGCCCGGGACGCACACCGCGTCCCGGGCCCCTCGCGCGCGTGCGTCCCGTCGTCTCGCGCGTGTGTCCCGTCCCCTCGCGCGTGCGTCGCCGCACACGGGGCCGCTCAGCGCAGCGACATGACGACGCTCCTGAGGATCGCGGCCTTGACCAGCCGCCCGGTCCGGCCCGTGAGCACCGAGGGCCGCATCGAGTCGTCACCGTGGATCAGCTGGACCAGCCCGTCGCGCCGGCCGAGGCTCAGGCACTGCACGACGTAGCGGAAGGCGAACGGCTCGTCGGTGCGTCCGGCGAGCACCTTGCCGAGGTACTGGCCCTGCGGCAGGGCGGTGGCGCAGCCCATCCGGAGGGTGCCGGTGCCGGGGACGGTGACCTCGGCGGCGTCGCCGATCACGTACACCTCGGGGTGCGAGACCGACCGCAGGTGGTCGTCGACGATCGCCCGGCCGGCCGGGGTGACGGCGAGGCCGGCCTCGGCGGCGAGCGGGTGCGGTTCCATCGAGGCGGCCCAGACGACGAGGTCGGCGGGGATCCGGCCGTCGGCGGTGCTGAGGCCCTCGGCGTCGACGGCGGTGACGGCGGTGTGCTCGTGGATCGTGACGCCGAGCCCGCGCAGCACCCGGTGCACGTGGCCGCGGCCCTTGGCGGAGAACCAGCCGCCGACCTGGCCGGCGGCGACGATCCGCACCGTCCGGTCGGGGTGGGCCTCGGCGAGTTCGGCGGCCAGTTCGATGCCGGTGGCGCCGCCGCCGACCACGGCGACGGTACCTGGGCCGTCGGCGGTGCGCAGCCGGTCGGCGATCGCGGCGGCGTGCTCGGCGGCGTAGGCGTGTTCGGCGGCGCCGGGGACGTCGTGCCAGGCGGTGCGGCTGCCGAGGGCGTGGACCAGGGTGTCGTAGGCGACGACCTCGCCGTTGTCGAGGACGATCTTGCGGCCGTCGAGGTCGATCCCGGTGGCGCGGGCCGCGATGTGGCGGACGGCGCGGCCGCGCAGCACCTCGGCGACGGCGGGCCGGTGCTCGGGGTGCCCGGCGGCGGTCTCGTGCTGCCGGACGCGGTGCAGGATCCGCTGCTCGGGGGCGATCAGGGTGACCCGGCCTCGCTTCCCGGCGCGGGTGGCGGCGGCGAGGCCCGCGTAGCCGGCGCCCAGTACGACGATCTGCTTCTCGGTCATGTCGTCCCGCTCCTTCGTGACGCCGTCGGTGGCGTCCGCTCGCGTCGCCCCGGGGTGGCCGGGGCGCGCTCTCCGCGTGTTCGGAAGGGGGACGACGGAGCCCGCCGGGGTGTGACGGTGACCTGCGTCACACCGCCGGAGGGGCGGCGGCGGGGTTGAGGTGGGTGAGCTTCTCCGGGTTGACGACGGTGTACGCGGAGGTGATCCGGCCGTCGGCGACGGTGAAGCCGATCACGCCGCCGACCACGCCCGGCTCCAGGTACCAGACCAGGCCGGGTTCGCCGTTGACGAGGGCGTACTCGATGACGGTGTCCGGGGTGCCCCACTTGGCGACCAGGCCGGCGACGAGCCGGGAGACCTTGTCGGCGCCGAACACCGGGCGGGCGCCGGCGGTGACGATGCCGCCGCCGTCGGAGTGCCAGACGACCTCGGGGTCGAGGACGGCGAGCAGGCCCTCGATGTCGCCGCGGGCGGTGGCGGCGGCGAACGCCTCGACGGCCTGCCGGTGCTCGGCGGGGTCGGCGGTGGCCCGGCGGCCGCCGTCCTTGACCCGGCGGCGGGCGCGGGAGGCGAGCTGGCGGGCGGCGTCGGGGCTGCGGTCGAGGGAGGCCGCGATCTCGTCGAAGCCGACGCCGAAGACGTCGTGCAGGACGAAGGCGGCGCGTTCGGCGGGGGTGAGCTGTTCGAGGACGGCGAGCAGGGCGAGGGAGACGGATTCGCCGAGTTCGGCGAGGTCGGCGGGGGAGGCGGGGCCGCTCTGGTAGGAGACGGACGGTTCGGGCAGCCATTCGCCGAAGTAGGACTCGCGGCGGGCCCGGGCGGAGCCGAGCTGGTCGTAGCAGAGGCGGGTGACGACGGTGCTGAGGTAGGCGCGGGGGTCGGCGACGCCGTCGCGGTCGGCGGCGCGCCAGCGCAGCCACGCCTCCTGGAGGACGTCCTCGGCGTCGGTGAAGGAGCCGAGCATCCGGTAGGCGACGGAGCCGAGGTAGCGCCGGTTGGCCTCGAAGGCGTCCGGGACGGTCCGGCCGGTCGCGGCCGCGCCGGTGCTGCCGCTGCTGTCGGCGCCGTTGCCGGTGCTGCCGCTGCTGCCGGAGGTGCTGGGCGCGGCGGTCGTCGCCGACGGGTCGTCACTCACGGCCCCACGGTAGCGTCCCGCCCGTCGGCGCGGCCGGGCGGGACGGCCCCGGACGTGCGCGAACCCGGGGCGGTCGGCCGTCGGGCCGGACGCCCCGGGTTCGCCGGGACACGGGCGGCGCGCGGAGGACGCGCGACCGCGGCGGGGACGCTACTCGACCTCGGCGACCGCCTCGGCGAACTGCGCCTGGTAGAGCCGGGCGTACGCCCCGCCGGCGGCGATCAGCTCGTCGTGGCCGCCCTGCTCGACGATGGAGCCGTTCTCCATCACCAGGATCACGTCGGCGTCCCGGATGGTGGAGAGCCGGTGGGCGATGACGAAGCTGGTGCGGCCGGTCCGCAGCCGGGCCATGGCCCGCTGGATGAGCACCTCGGTGCGGGTGTCGACGGAGCTGGTGGCCTCGTCGAGGACCAGGATCGACGGCTGGGCGAGGAAGGCGCGGGCGATGGTGATGAGCTGCTTCTCGCCGGCGCTGACGCCGGCGCCCTCGTCGTCGATGACCGTGTCGTAGCCGTCCGGCAGGGTGCGGACGAAGCGGTCGACGTGGGCGGCCCGGGCGGCCTCGACCACCTGTTCGCGGGTGGCTCCCTGGGCGCCGTAGGCGATGTTGTCGGCGATGCTGCCGCCGAACAGCCAGGTGTCCTGGAGCACCATGCCGATGCCGGAGCGCAGGTCCTCGCGGGACATGGCGGCGATGTCGACGCCGTCGAGGGTGATCCGCCCGGAGCTGACCTCGTAGAACCGCATCAGCAGGTTGACCATGGTGGTCTTGCCGGCGCCGGTGGGGCCCACGATGGCGACGGTCTGGCCGGGTTCGACCTTGAGCGAGAGGTCCTCGATGAGCGGCTTGTCGGGGTCGTAGCGGAACGCGACGTCCTGGAAGACCACCCGGCCGCGCAGGGTGTCGGGGCGTTCCGGCATGGCCGGTTCGGGGGTCTGCTCGGCCGAGTCGAGGAGTTCGAAGACGCGCTCGGCGGAGGCGACGCCGGACTGCACCAGGTTGGCCATGCTGGCGACCTGGGTGAGGGGCTGGCTGAACTGCCGGGAGTACTGGATGAACGCCTGGACGTCGCCGATGCTCAGGGCGCCGCTGGCCACCCGCAGGCCGCCGACGACGGCGATGAGCACGTACTGGAGGTTGCCGATGAGCATCATCGCGGGCTGGATGATGCCGGAGATGAACTGGGCCTTGAAGCTGGAGGCGTAGAGGGCCTCGTTGTGCTCGCGGAAGGTCTCGGCGGACTCCTTCTGCCGGCCGAAGACCTTGACCAGGGTGTGGCCGGTGTACATCTCCTCGATGTGGGCGTTGAGCTGCCCGGTGGAGCGCCACTGCTGGACGAACTGGGGCTGGGCGCGCTTGCCGACGCGGGTGGCGACGACGACGGACAGCGGGACGGCGATCAGCGCGATCAGGGCGAGCAGCCAGGAGATCCAGAACATCATGGCGAGGACGCCGACGACGGTGAGCAGCGAGTTGATCACCTGGCCGGTGGTCTGCTGCATGGTCTGGCTGATGTTGTCGATGTCGTTGGTGACCCGGCTGAGGACCTCGCCGCGGGGCTGCTTGTCGAAGTAGCTGAGCGGCAGCCGGGCGAGCTTGGCCTCGGTGTCCTGGCGCAGCCGGTAGCCGACGCGCTGGATGGCGCGGGCGGCGAGGCGGCCCTGGACGACGCCGAAGACGGCGGAGGCGACGTAGATGGCGAGGACCCAGAGCAGGATGCTGCCGATGGCGTCGAAGTCCATGCCCTGGCCGGGGGTGAAGTCGACCGAGGAGATGAGGTTGGCGATGTCGCCGTCGCCGCGGGCGCGCATGGCGTCGACGATCTGCTGCTTGGAGGCACCGGCCGGGAAGCGGCTGCTGACGACGCCGGCGAAGATGAGGTCGGTGGCGTGGCCGAGGATCTTGGGGCCGACGATGGCGGCGCCGATGCTGAGGACGCCGAGGGCGAGGACGCCGGTGATCAGGGCGCGTTCGGGGCGGAGCAGTTTGAGCAGTCGCTTGCCGGAGGTCTTGAAGTCCATCGACTTCTCGGCGCCCTGACCGCCCATGAAGCGGCCGGGGCCGGCCGGTCCGCGGCGGGCGGCGGCGGCCTGGGAGTTGCCGCCCGCCGCGTCGGGCCCGCCGGGCCGTCCGCCCGGTCCGCCCGGTCCACCCGGACGTCCGCCGGGCGCCTTGGCGAAGTCAGGCCGTCCGCCCGGTCCACCCGGACGTCCGCCGGGCGCCTTGGCGAAGTCAGGCCGTCCGCCGGGTCCGCCCGGACGTCCGCCGGGTGCCTTGTCGGCCCCGGGTGCGGGCCTGTCGGGGCTGGTCACGCCGCCTCCTGCTCGGTGAGCTGGGAGAGCACGATCTCCCGGTACGTCGGATTGCCGGCCATGAGCTCGCCGTGGGTGCCGGTGCCGACCACGGCGCCCTCGTCGAGGACGATGATCCGGTCGGCGTCGCGGATGGTGGAGACGCGCTGGGCGACGATCACGACGGTCGCCTGGGTGGTCTCGCGGGCGAGCGCCTTGCGCAGCTTGGCGTCGGTGGCGTAGTCGAGCGCGGAGAAGGAGTCGTCGAAGAGGTAGATGTCGGGCCGGCGCACCAGGGTGCGGGCGATGGCCAGGCGCTGGCGCTGGCCGCCGGAGACGTTCCCGCCGCCCTGGGCGATGGGCGCGTCGAGGCCCTCGGGGAACTTCTCGACGAACTCCTTGGCCTGGGCGATCTCCAGCGCGTGCCAGAGCTCCTCGTCGGTGGCCTCCGGCCGGCCGTAGCGGAGGTTGCTGGCGACGGTGCCGGTGAACAGGTAGGGCTTCTGCGGGACGAGTCCGACGCTGTCCGAGACGGCGACGGGGTCGAGTTCCCGGACGTCGACGCCGCCGAGCAGGACCTGCCCGGAGCTGACGTCGAAGAGCCGGGGGACGAGGCCGAGCAGGGTGGACTTGCCGCTGCCGGTGGAGCCGATGACGGCGGTGGTCTCGCCGGGCCGGGCGGTGATGTCGATGCCGCGCAGCACGGACGCCTCGGCGCCGGGGTAGCGGAAGTCGACCTCGCGCAGTTCGAGGTGGCCCCGGCGCGGTACCCCGGTGACGGGGGCGACGGGCGGTACGACGCTGGAGTCGGTGCCGAGCACCTCCTGGATGCGTTCGGCGCAGACCTCGGCGCGCGGCACCATCATGAACATGAAGGTGGCCATCATGACGCTCATCAGGATCTGCAGCAGGTAGGAGAGGAACGCGGTGAGCGCGCCGATCTCCATGTCGCCGCTGTTGATCCGGTGGGCGCCGAACCACAGGACGGCGACGCTGGAGACGTTGACGACGAGCATCACGCTCGGGAACAGGTAGGCCATCAGCTTGCCGACCTGCAGCGAGACGCCGGTGAGGTCCTCGTTGGCGTCGCCGAACCGGTTCTGCTCGTGGTCGTCCTTGACGAACGCGCGGATGACCCGGATGCCGGTGATCTGCTCGCGCAGCACCCGGTTCACGGTGTCGATCTTCTCCTGCATGCTGCGGAAGCGCGGGCGGAGCTGGCGGACGAGCACGGCGACCACGATCGCCAGGGCGGGGACGACCGCCAGCAGCAGACCGGAGAGCGGCACGTCCTGGTTGAGGGCCATGATGATGCCGCCGACGCACATGATCGGCGCCGCGACCATCATGGTGAACGACATCAGGACCAGCATCTGGACCTGCTGGACGTCGTTGGTGGTGCGGGTGATGAGGGACGGGGCGCCGAACTGGCCGACCTCGCGGGCGGAGAAGCTCTGGACGCGGTCGAAGACGGCGGCGCGGATGTCGCGGCCGACGGCCATGGCGGTGCGCGCCCCGTAGTAGACGGCGCAGATCGAACAGAGGGTCTGGAGGACGGTGACGCCGATCATCACGGCGCCCACCTGCAGGATGTAGCCGGTGTCCCCCTTGATGACGCCGCTGTCGATGATGTCGGCGTTGAGTGTGGGCAGGTAGAGCAGCCCGAGGGTGGACACCAGCTGGAGTACCACCAGCAGGGTGATCGGTCGGGAATAGGGGCGGAGGTACGCCCTGAGCAGTCTGATCAGCACTGGCTCACTCTTGTCGTCGGCGGCGGCTTTGGCATCCCAATTCTCGTTGTTCGGAGGGCTCGTACAGCCGATTCCGGGCAAGCGAGCCGGATCTTTGTCCGGCTCTTTGCCGAACGTTCCGGGCGCCGGGGTGGTGCCGTGCACCGATGGTTCGGGAGGGTGCCAGCTCGGCCCGCCCCCTTACGGAATGACCGGTTTCCCCCTAGGCTGCTGAAAGCCCTCTTGTTACTCGCTGGTACCGGCCCGGTCGCGTCAGGCGGGCCGGCGACCGCCCCCACGGCCGCCGCGCGTCCAGTCCGCGGTGCCGGCCCCACCCGCAGACCCGTTCCGCAGACCCGTTCCGCAGGCCCGTTCCGCAGACCCGTCCCTCCACGTCCATCGGACGGCCACCCGCCCCCGGAGGTCCTCGTTGAGTTCCGCGCAGTCCCTGATCGACTCCGGCCGTCCCGACCTCGTCGCCGGGCGTCCGACCTCCGTCGCCCACCTGTTCCAGGAGCGGGTCGCGCTGACCCCCGGCGGTGAGGCGTACCGCTACCCGGTGCCGGTCGACGAGCACGCGGCCGACAGCACCCCCGGCGCCGAGCAGTGGCGGTCGCTGACCTGGGCGCAGGCCGCGGCCCGGGTGTACGCGGTGGCTGCGGGGCTGCTGTCGCTGGGCATCGAGGCCGAGGACCGGGTCGCGCTGGCCTCCTCCACCCGGCTGGAGTGGGTCCTGGCCGACCTCGGCAACATGTGCGCGGGCGCGGCCACCACGGCCGTCTACCCGAGCACCAACGCCGACGAGACCGCGTTCATCCTCTCCGACTCCGGCTCCCGGGCCCTGTTCGCCGAGAACACCGCCCAGCTGGACAAGGTCGTCGCCGAACTCGACCGGCTGCCCGAGCTGCGGACCGTCGTCCTCTTCGACGCGCCCGACGGGCCGCCCGAGGCCGGCCGGCTGAAGGTGCTCTCCTTCGCCGAGCTGGAGCAGCTCGGCGCCGACTACCTGGCCGCGCACCCGGACGCGGTCCAGAAGGCGATCGCCGCGCTCGACAAGGAGCAGCTGGCGACCCTGATCTACACCTCCGGCACCACCGGCCGCCCCAAGGGCGTGCGGCTGGTGCACGACTGCTGGGCGTACGAGGGGCGGGCCCAGGAGGCCAGCGGGCTGCTGGGCGCCGACGACGTGCAGTTCATGTGGCTGCCGCTGTCGCACGTGTTCGGCAAGACGCTGATCTCCGGGCAGATCGCCACCGGGCACGTGATGGCGCTGGACGGCCGGGTGGACCGGATCATCCACAACCTCCCGGTGATCCGGCCGACCGTGATGGCCTCGGCGCCGCGGATCTTCGAGAAGGTCTACAACGGCATCGCCGGCAAGGCCAGGGCCGAGGGCGGCGCCAAGTACAAGATCTTCATGTGGGCGGCGCGTACCGCCCGCGACCACGCCCGCGCGGTGCAGGAGAGCCGGATCGCGACCGGGGTGGGGACCGCTCCGGCGGGGCTGCGGCTGAAGCACGCGATCGCCGACCGGCTGGTGTACGCGAAGATCCGGGCCGCGTTCGGTGGGCGGCTGCGCGGGGCGGTCTCCGGCAGTGCCGCGCTGGCGCCCGAGATCGGCTACTTCTTCGTCGGCGCGGGCGTGCCGATCCTGGAGGGCTACGGCCTGTCCGAGACCAGCGCCGGCTCCTGCGTCAACCGGGCCGAGGACATCCGGGTGGGCACGGTCGGCCGCCCGCTGCCGGGCACCGAGGTGCGGATCGCCGAGGACGGCGAGATCCTGCTGCGCGGCCCCGGGGTGATGCGCGGCTACCACAACCTGCCGGAGAAGACCGCCGAGGTGCTGGAGTCGGACGGCTGGTTCCACACCGAGGACATCGGCGAGCTGTCCCCGGACGGCTTCCTGCGGATCACCGACCGCAAGAAGGACCTGTTCAAGACCTCCGGCGGCAAGTACGTCGCGCCGAGCGAGGTCGAGGGCAAGTTCAAGGCGGTCTGCCCGTTCGTCAGCAACATCCTGGTGATCGGCAACGGCCGCAACTTCTGCACCGCGCTGATCGGTCTGGACGAGGCCGTGATCATGCCGTGGGCCGCCGAGCACGGGATGGCCGGCAGCTCGTACGCCGAAGTGACGGCCGACCCGCGGACCCATGAGCTGATCGAGGGCTTCGTGCGGCGGCTGAACGGCTCGCTGCAGCGCTGGCAGACGATCAAGAGGTTCCATCTGCTGCCGCGCGACCTCGACGTCGAGCACGGCGAGCTCACCCCGAGCCTGAAGATCAAGCGCCCGGTGGTGGAGCGGACCTACGCGGACCAGGTCACCGCGATGTACACGGGCGCCAACGAAGCCTGAGCGCGCCCGTCCCGTACGGCCGGGGGGACCACTCCGGCCGTACGGGACAATGGGGTCATGCCCTCCGCACTCCCCGACGGCGAACCGGTGCCGTCCGACGGTTCCCTGCCCGCCCACGCCCTCGACGGGCTGGGCTCGCGGCCGTTCGGCTTCTACCTGCACGTGCCCTACTGCGCCAGTCGCTGCGGCTACTGCGACTTCAACACCTACACCGCCACCGAGCTGCGCTCCTCCGGCACGGTCGCCTCCCAGGAGACCTACGCGGACAACGTGGTCGCCGAGGTCCGGCTGGCCCGCCGCGTGCTCGGCGACGCCGCCCCGCCGGTGCGCACCGTCTTCCTGGGCGGCGGCACCCCGACCCTGCTGCCCGCCCGCGACCTGGTGGCGATGCTCGCCGCGATCCGGGAGGAGTTCGGGCTCGCCGAGGGGGCCGAGGTCACCACCGAGGCCAACCCGGAGTCCGTGGACCCGGCGTACCTGGCGGAGCTGCGCGAGGGCGGCTACAACCGGATCTCCTTCGGCATGCAGTCGGCCCGCCCGCACGTGCTGAAGCTGCTCGACCGCCACCACACCCCCGGCCGCCCCGAGGCATGCGTCGCCGAGGCGCGCGCGGCGGGCTTCGAGCACGTCAACCTCGACCTCATCTACGGCACCCCGGGCGAGTCCGACGACGACTGGCGGGCCTCCCTGGACGCCGCGATCGGCGCCGGCCCGGACCACGTCTCCGCCTACTCGCTGATCGTCGAGGAGGGCACCCGGCTGGCCGCCCGGGTCGGGCGCGGCGAACTCCCGATGATCGACGACGACGTGCACGCCGACCGCTACCTGATCGCCGAGGAGGCGCTGAGCGCGGCCGGCTACTCCTGGTACGAGGTCTCCAACTGGTCCACCACCCCCGAGGGCCGCTGCCGCCACAACGAGCTGTACTGGACCGGCGGCGACTGGTGGGGAGCCGGCCCCGGCGCCCACAGCCACGTCGGCGGCGTCCGCTGGTGGAACGCCAAGCACCCCGCCGCCTACGCCCGCGCCCTCGCCGAGGGCCGCACCCCGGCCCAGGGTCGCGAACGCCTCGCCGCCGAGGACCGCCGGGTCGAGCGGATCCTGCTGGAGCTGCGCCTCGCCGAGGGCATCCCGCTGGACCTGCTGACGGAGACCGGCCTGAAGGCCGCCCGGCAGCACCTGGCCGACGGCCTCCTCGCCCCGGAGCCCTGGGCCGACGGCCGCGCCGCCCTCACCCTCCGGGGCCGCCTGCTGGCCGACGGGGTGGTACGTGACCTGGTGGACTGAGACTCGCTAACGTGGTGTCAGCCGTCGGAGGGAGCGCGCAATGACCGCCATCGATGACCGGATGACTGGGATCTTCGAGAACCTGGAGGTCCCGGAAGGCTTCAAGGCCGAGCTCATCAGGGGGGAAATCGTGATGACGGCCGGGCCGGAGCTGGCCCACAACCTCATCATTCGCGCCATCCAGCATCAGACGCCCTATGACCGCTGGAACGCGCTGACCACGCAGGACGTGGCCTTCGTCGGTGCGGCCAGCGAGCCGCAGCCGGACCTGGTCGTGTTCGAACGCGGGGCGGTCGAGGAATCCGGGCGGCTGTTGCCCGCGTCAGTGGTGACGCTGGTGGTCGAGGTGGTCTCCAAGACCAGTGTGTTCCGCGACTACCGGACCAAGCGGGAGTTGTACGCCGAGGGTGCGATTCCCGTGTACCTGATCATCGATCCGATCAAGGGCGTGTGCGTGCTGCTGACCGAGCCGGCCCGGGCGAGTGCCTCGGGGCTGCCCGACTACGTGGCCGAGCGGACCACCAAGTTCGGCGAGCCCGTGCCGCTCGACCTGCTGGGTGTCGTGCTCGACACCACGGAGTTCCAGCCCTGCTCCTGACCCGGCCGGGGCCCGGCGCTACTGGTCGATCCGGCGGACGGGCTGCCCGGTCAGTCGGGCCATCGTCTCGAAGTCGGCGTCCTGGTGCAGCACCGTGAGCTTGTGGCGGGCGGCGGTGACGGTGACCAGCAGGTCCACCGGACTCGCGCACTGGTGGGCGCCCGACTGGGCGAGCCGTTCCTGCAGTTCGGCGGCGTCCTGCCAGGCGCTGTCGTGCAGGTGCTGGTACGGGAAGAGCTCCCGCAGCAGACCGGTCGCCTCGAAGTAGGCGGCCCGGCCGCCCACCGCGCGCAGGTACTCCTGGCGGACCGGCTCGCAGAGCAGTACCAGCCCGGCCGTCACCGCCTCGTCCCAGGCCGCTCCGGTCTGACCGCGCATCAGCCGGACCAGCGCGCTGGTGTCGATCAGGAACTCCTCGGTCACGCGGCCGGCCTTCCGGACGCGCCCGAAGTGTCGTCTGGGTAGCCGATGACCGAGAAGTCGATCTCGCCCTCGGCGACCATTTCCCGCATCCGGGCCAGTGCCGCGGTCCGGCGCCGGCGGTCCGCTATCTCCCGGAGGGCGGCGTTGACGGTGTCCTTCTTGGTGGTGGTGCCGAGGTAGCGGGCGGCATCGGCAAGTGCCTCGTCGTCCAGGTCGATCACGGTGCGGGACATGGTGACCTCCAACGGCGTATATCCGGTTGGGGAAAAGGATATACGCCGGGGTGTCACTCCGGCAGGGCGACGAAGTCGATCAGTTCCTCGACCCGGCCAAGCAGCTCGGGCTCCAGGTCCCTGAAGGAGTTCACCTTCGACAGGATGCGCTTCCAGGCCGCCGGGGTGTCCTCGGGCCAGCCGAGGCGGCGGCAGGTGCCGGTCTTCCAGTCCTCGCCCCGGGGGACCGCGGGCCAGGCCGGGATGCCGACGGCGGCGGGTTTCACGGCCTGCCAGACGTCGATGTAGGGGTGGCCGACGACCAGGACGTGCGGGCCGGTGACGCGGGCCGCGATGCGGTGCTCCTTGGTGCCCGGGAGCAGGTGGTCGACCAGGACGCCGAGGCGGCGTTCCGGGCCGGGGGCGAACTCGGCGACGATCGCGGGCAGGTCGTCGACGCCCTCCAGGTACTCGACGACCACGCCCTCGACCCGCAGGTCGTCGCCCCAGACCCGCTCCACCAGCTCGGCGTCGTGCCGCCCCTCGACGTAGATCCGCGACTCGCGGGCCACCCGGGCCCGGGCGCCGGGGACGGCGACCGAGCCGGAGGCGGTCCGGGCGGGGGTGCGGGCCGGGGCGGGTCCGGCCGGCCGGACCAGGGTGACCGTCCGGCCCTCCAGCAGGAAGCCGCGCGGGACCAGCGGGAACACCCGGTGCTTGCCGAACCGGTCCTCCAGGGTGACGGTGTGCCCCTCCGCGGTCTTCTCGCAGCGCACCACCGCGCCGCAGAAGCCGGACGCGGCCTCCTCGACCACCAGGTCCCGCTCGGCGGGCACCTCGGGGGCCGGCGCCTGGTTCTTCCACGGCGGGGTCAGGTCGGGTCCGTACTGGCGGCTGCGCATTCCCCGGAGTCTATTTCCCGGAGCCCACGGGGCGTCAGCCGGTGAACGGCGAGTTCACCACCAGCAGCTCGGCGATCCGCGCGCGCAGGGCCGCGGAGTGCGGCAGCGGTACCGGCGCGCCGCCGCGCTCCATGCGCACGCCCCGGTCGGCGAGCACGTAGACGGCCCGCAGGGTGCGCAGGGTGTTGGAGACGACGGCGGGCACGGCGCCGGTGGTCGCGGAGGGGCGGCGCGGCGGCTGCGCGGCGATCGGGTCGAGCCAGCCGAGGGCCTGGCGCTCGGTCAGCCCGGGGCGGGTGAGGATCTGGGCGACGGCGCGGCCGAGCCGGTCGTCCTCCATGGCGTCCAGCACGTGGTCGGTGGGGGCCAGCAGCCGGGCGGTGACCAGGCCCAGCAGCGGGGTCGGGTCGGGGAGCAGCGGGCCGCGGCCGAGGGCGGCCAGGTAGTCGGCGCCGTGGGCGACCGCGTGCAGCCAGCCGAGTTCCGGGTCGAAGCCGCGCAGGTCGGTCTCGTCGGTGTACCAGCGGCCGAAGGCGTCCAGCCAGACGGGGCGGTGGGTGCCGAGGTCGGCGAGTTCGGCGAGGACCAGCGGGGCGAAGGTGCGGGCCTGGATCCCGGGGTCGGTGAGGCGTTCGGCCATCCCGTCGCCGAGGGCCAGCCGCTGGTCGGGCGTGAGCTGCGGTACCCAGCGGCACAGCTGCTCGTAGGCGAGGCTGTCGCGGACGTGCGGGTCGGGCGAGCGCAGCGCGTCGCTGACGGCGGCGAGGGTCTCGGGGGTGGGGGCGGCGGATTCGAGGGCGGTCCAGTTGATCACGGGCGGACCCTAGAGGCGGGGGCGGTCGCGGGCCACCGGTTTACGGGTCCGGGAGCGGCCCGGTTCACAGCCCGGGCGCGCCCCAGACCGGGAACCAGCGGCTGAGGTCCTTCTCCAGCCGCAGATCGTTGCCGAGCATCGCGTTGACCTCCAGTTCCAGCGGGTTGTCGCGCTTCTCGCCGCCGCCGGGCAGTGGTGCGAAGGGGTAGAAGGTGCCGCGTTTGTACAGGTAGACCAGGGCCAGCGGGCGCCTTCCGTCGGCGTCGCGGAACCCGACCAGCGAGCAGAGCAGCTGCGGGCCGAAGCCGTGCGCCTCCAGTTCGCTGTTGACCGCGTGCAGGTCGTTGACGAGTGCCGGGAGTTCGTCGGGCGCGTGCCGGGCGAGCAGCCAGGAGTAGCCGTAGGAGTCCCTGGACGCCTCGACGGGGACGCCGCCGCGTTCGGTGTCGGCGTCGAGCAGGGCCCGGACCTGCCGTTCGACCTCGTCGAAGGCGCCGCCCTCGACGGAGGCGAAGCAGACCGAGCCGAGCCCGGTGGGCCGGAAGCCGGCCGCGGCCTCCAGGGTGAGGGCGGCGGACGGCACGCCGAACAGCTGGTCGAGGTCGGGCTTGACGGGCTTGGTGCGGCCGAACAGCGTGTCGAGGATGCCCACGACGGTCCTTCCGGTCAGGGGTGTGCGGGGCGATCGGGCGGGGCGGTCGGGTCCGAACGGGCAGGGCCGGACCGGTGCTGGTGGTAGGGGCGGTGGCGGTGGTGGGGCGGCCGGACGGATCAGCGGCCGAGGTCGGAGGAGATCTTCGCCAGCTGGGCCAGCCGCTGCTCCAGCGACGGGTGGGTGGAGAACAACTGGGTGGCGGCCTCCCGGGCGCTGAGCGCGGGTGCGAAGTAGAACGCGTTGTACGCCTGCGACTGGCGCAGGTCCCGGGTCGGGATGGCGGCGATCTGACCGGTCACCTTGGTGAGGGCCGAGGCCAGCGCGCTGGGCCGGCCGGTGAGCTGGGCGGCGGCCCGGTCGGCGGCCAGCTCGCGGTAGCGGGAGAGCAGCCGGGTCAGCAGGAAGCTGATCGCGTAGACGGCGACCGACACCAGGGGGATCACCAGGGCGGCGATCGCGGCATTGGAGTCGTTGTTGTTGCGCCCGCCGCCCATGAAGCCGCCGTACATGGCGATCCGGGTCATCGCGCCGGCCAGGACGCCGAGGAAGCCGGCCACCGTCATCACGGCGACGTCCCGGTGGGCGACGTGCGACAGCTCGTGGGCGAGCACGCCCTCCAGTTCCTCGGGTTCCAGCCGGCGCAGCAGGCCGGTGGTGACGCAGACCACCGCGTTCTGCGGGTTGCGGCCGGTGGCGAAGGCGTTCGGCATGTCGTTGTCGGCGACCGCCACCCGGGGTTTGGGCATGTCGGCGAGCGCGCAGAGCCGGTCGACGGCGCCGTGCAGCTGCGGGTACTGCTCCGGGGTGACCCGGTGGGCGCCCATCGCCCGTTCGGTGATCCGGTCGCTGAACCAGAACTGGGCGACGAACAGGCCGCCCGAGATCAGCACGACGATCGGCCACGCGCCGCGCAGCAGCACGATCAGCAGACCGGTGAATCCCACGTACAGCAGGCCGATCAGGAACATCGTCCCCACCATGCGGCCGGTCAGGCCGCGGTCGGGGGCGAAGCGGGTGTGCCGGTCCGAGCTCGTCATCTCTGCTCCTCCGTTCGCCGTCCGCTTCCGATGCTGCCACCGGGCGGGCCCCGCGGCATCACCCGCGCGCCGTGGACTGCGGGCAGGATCACCCCGGCCGGGCCGTTCCTGCCGTCGGACCCGGGCCTTACACTGGCAGGTACGGTTCTGGCACTCGTGCGTTCAGAGTGCCAAGGCCGGGCCCCGCGGGGTCGGACCGGACAGCTCGAACACGGACACATGCCACGACGGTGTGTCACAACGGACAACGCGTGAAGACGGAGGTGCGTGCCCATGGCCGGTGAGGTCCGCCAGCTCGACGACCGCAAACTCGCGGTGCTTCGCGCGATCGTCCAGGACTACGTGGGGACGGAGGAGCCGGTCGGCTCCAAGGCCCTGGTCGAGCGGCACAACCTCGGGGTCTCCCCGGCCACCGTCCGCAACGACATGGCGGCGCTGGAGGAGGAGGGCTACATCCACCAGCCGCACACCAGCGCCGGGCGGATCCCCACCGACAAGGGCTACCGGCTGTTCGTCGACAAGCTGGCCGAGGTCAAGCCGATGAGCGCGCCCGAGCGGCGGGCGATCCGGCACTTCCTCGACGGCGCGGTGGACCTCGACGACGTGGTCGCCCGTACGGTGCGGCTGCTCGCCCAGCTGACCCGCCAGGTCGCGGTGGTGCAGTACCCCTCGCTGAGCCGCTCCACGGTGCGGCACATCGAGCTGGTCGCGCTGGCCCCGGCCAAGGTGATGCTGGTGCTGATCATGAACACCGGCCGGGTCGAGCAGCGGCTGGTGGACTGCCCGGGCACGGTCGGCGAGACCGTGCTGGCGGACCTCCGGGGCCGGATCAACGCCCGGGCCGCCGGACAGCGGCTCCCGGACGTCCCGGGGCTGCTGGAGGAGCTGCCCGCGCAGTTCGATGCGGCCGACCGGCCGACCGTGTCGACGGTGCTGGCGACGCTCTTCGAGACCCTCGCGGAGCAGCGCGAGGAGCGGATCATGCTGGCCGGCACGGCCAATCTGACCCGCTTCGGCCACGACTTCCCGCTGACCATCCAGCCGGTGCTGGAGGCGCTGGAGGAGCAGGTCGTCCTGCTCCGCCTCCTGGGTGAGACCGCGGACGCCGGGATGACGGTCCGGATCGGGCGCGAGAACGCCTACGAAGGGCTGAATTCCACCTCGGTCGTCTCGGTCGGTTACGGTTCGGGCGACGAGAGCGTGGCCAAACTGGGGGTGATCGGTCCGACCCGGATGGACTACCCGGGCACAATGGGGGCGGTGCGAGCGGTGGCACGGTACGTGGGTCAGATTCTGGCCGAGTCGTAGGAACGGTCGTCGTCGGACAGCTGACGGCGCCCGAAGTCGCAAGCACTCACACAGGCGGAACAAGCGGAGCATTTGGTGGCCACGGACTACTACGCGGTACTCGGCGTCCGACGGGATGCGGGGCAGGACGAGATCAAGAAGGCGTTCCGGCGCCTGGCACGCGAACTGCACCCGGACGTCAACCCGGACCCGAAGACGCAGGAGCGGTTCAAGGAGATCAACGCCGCCTACGAGGTGCTCTCCGACCCGCAGAAGCGCCAGGTCTACGACCTCGGCGGCGACCCGCTCTCGCCGAACGGCGGCGCGGGCGCGGGCGGCTTCGGCGCGGGCGCGGCGGGCTTCGGCTTCTCCGACATCATGGACGCCTTCTTCGGCGCCGCCTCCGGCCAGCGCGGACCGCGCTCCCGGACCAGGCGCGGCCAGGACGCCATGATCAGGCTGGAGATCACCCTGGAGGAGGCCGCGTTCGGCACCACCAAGGAACTCCAGGTCGACACGGCGGTCACCTGCACCACCTGCAGCGGCGAGGGCGCCGCGCCCGGCACCTCCGCGCAGACCTGCGACATGTGCCGCGGCAAGGGCGAGGTCTCCCAGGTCACCCGGTCCTTCCTGGGCCAGGTCATGACCTCCCGCCCCTGCCCGCAGTGCCAGGGCTTCGGCACCGTCGTGCCGACCCCGTGCCCGGAGTGCGCCGGCGACGGCCGGGTCCGCGCCCGTCGCACCCTGACCGTCAAGATCCCGGCCGGTGTCGACAACGGCACCAGGATCCAGCTGGCCGGCGAGGGCGAGGTCGGCCCCGGCGGCGGCCCGGCCGGAGACCTCTACGTCGAGATCGCCGAGACCAGCCACCCGACCTTCCAGCGGCGCGGCGACGACCTGCACTGCACGGTCACCATCCCGATGACGGCGGCCTCGCTCGGTACCCAGGTGCCGCTGCAGACCCTGGACGGGATCGAGGAGGTCGACATCCGGCCCGGCACCCAGTCCGGCCAGTCGATCCCGCTGCACGGCCGGGGCATCACGCACCTGCGCGGCGGCGGCCGGGGCGACCTGATAGTGCATGTCGAGGTGCAGACGCCCACCAAGCTCGACCCCGAGCAGGAGGAGCTGCTGCGCCGCCTGGCGGTGCTGCGCGGCGAGGAGCGGCCGTCCGGCCAGTTCGCGCCCGGGCAGCAGGGGCTGTTCTCCCGGCTGAAGGACGCCTTCAACGGCCGGTAGCCGTCCCGCGCGGGGGTGCCGAGGCTTCCTCGGCACCCCTTTCGCGTTCCCGTCCCCGTTCCCACCCCGGAGGTTCCCCGCATGACCGCGCCCGTGTTCGTCGTCGACACCGAGCGGATCGCCGCCGCCGCGCCGGGCGCGTCCGTCCGGCTGGACGGGCCGGAGGGCCGGCACGCCGCCGCGGTGAAGCGGCTGGAGCCCGGCGAGGCGGTCACCCTGGCCGACGGCCGGGGCCTCGGCGTGGACGGCACCGTCGCGGCGGTGCACGGCAAGGACGCGATCGAGGTCACCGTGACGGCCGTGCGGCGCGAGCCGGAGCCGTCGCCGCGGATCGTCGTCGTCCAGGCCCTGCCCAAGGGCGACCGGGGCGAGCTGGCGGTCGAGACCATGACCGAGGTCGGCGTGGACGTGGTGATCCCCTGGGCGGCGTCGCGCTGCATCACCCAGTGGAAGGGCGAGCGCGGCGCCAAGGCGCTCGCCAAGTGGCGGGCCACCGCGCGGGAGGCCGGCAAGCAGTCCCGGCGGCTGCGCTTCCCCGAGGTCCGCGAGGCGATGACCACCCGGCAGCTGGCCCCCGTGCTGGCCGCCGCCGCGTTCGCCGCGGTGCTGCACGAGGAGGGCTCCGAGCCGCTGGCCGGGGCGGTCCTGCCGGACACCGGGGACCTCGTGCTCGTGGTCGGCCCGGAGGGCGGCGTCTCGCCGGAGGAGCTGGCCGTCTTCGCCGGGGCCGGCGCCGCGCCGTACCGGCTCGGCCCCTCGGTGCTGCGCACCTCCACGGCCGGGGTGGCGGCCGGCGCGCTGCTGCTGGGCCGCACCGGCCGCTGGGCCTGACGGCGGCGTCCCCCGTCGGGGTTTCGCGGACCGCGAAGTGCGGGCGCGCCGCGCCCCCGCCTGCCTAGGGTGGCGACCGTGAGCGAACCCGAGAGCACCCCCGAGGGCGCCTACCTGCGCCACCCGCACCTGCACGGCGACCTGGTCACGTTCGTGGCCGAGAACGACGTCTGGCTCGCCCCGCTCGACGGCGGCCGGGCCTGGCGGCTGACCGCCGACCACCGTCCGGTCCGCAGACCGATGTTCTCCCCGGACGGCCGCCGCATCGCCTTCACCTCCACCCGGGACGGCGCCCCCGAGGTCCACCTGGTCCCGGTGGACGGCGGCCCGTCCCGGAGGCTGACCCACTGGGGCGACGCGCAGACCCAGCTGCGCGGCTGGACCGCCGACGGCCGGCCGATCGCCACCACCGCCGCCGGCCAGTCCTCGCTGCGCCGCACCTGGGCGCTGGCGGTGCCGCCGGACGGCGGCGAGGCCGCCCGGCTGCCGTACGGGCCGGTCGGCGGCCTGGCCTTCGAGCCCGGCGGCGACCGGGTGCTGCTGGTCTCCGCCCACAGCGTCGAGCCGGCCTGGTGGAAGCGCTACCGGGGCGGGCGGACCGGCCGGCTGTGGATCGGCACCGACCGCTTCGAACGCGTGCACGAGGAGCTGGACGGGAACATCGAGTCGCCGCTCTGGGTGGGCGGGCGGATCGCCTTCCTCTCCGACCACGAGGGCGTCGGCGCGCTGTACTCCAGCCTCCCGGACGGTTCCGACCTGCGCCGGCACGGCATCTCGCCGGAGGGCTTCTACGCCCGCACCGCCACCACCGACGGGAGCCGGGTGGTCTGGCACAGCGCCGGCGACCTGTGGCTGCTGGAGGACCTCGACGGTGCCGAGCCGCGCCGCCTGGACGTCCGCCCGTCCGGTCCGCGCACCGGCCGCCGCCCCCGCCCGGTGTCCGCCGCGCACTGGCTGGAGGGCGCCGCCCCGGACCGCACCGGGCGGGCCGGGGCCGTGGTGGTGCGAGGTTCCGTGCACTGGCTGACCCACCGGGAGGGCCCGGCCCGGGTACTGGACGAGACGCCGGGCGTGCGCGGCCGGCTGGCCCGGGTGGTGCCCGGCCCGGCCGGCGAGGACGCCGCCCAGGGCGTGGTGTGGGTGACCGACGCCGAGGGCGAGGACGCGATCGAGTACGCGCCCGCAGTGCTCGGCGCCGAGCGCCGCCGACTGGCCGCCGGCCGGCTGGGCCGGGTCCGCTCGCTGCTGGTCTCCCCGGACGGCAAGCAGCTGGCGGTCGGCGCGCACGACGGCCGGGTGCTGCTGGTGGGCCTGGCCGACGGCGCCGTGCACGAGCTGGCGCACAGCACCGACGGCGAGGTCAGCGGCCTGGCGTTCAGCCCGGACTCGGCCTGGCTGGCCTGGTCGCAGCCGACCCTCGGGCCGTGGTCGCTGCGCCAGATCGTGCTGGCCAACCTGGCCACCCGGACGGTCTCCGAGGCCACCCCGCAGCGGTTCGTCGACACCTCCCCGGCGTTCACCGCCGACGGCCGGCACCTGGCGTTCCTCTCGGTCCGCAGCTTCGACCCGGTGTACGACTCGCACGTCTTCGACCTGTCCTTCCCCAACGGCTGCCGCCCGTACCTGATCACGCTGGCCGCCGACACGCCGTCGCCGTTCGGGCCGCGCCGGGGCGGCCGACCGGCCGGCGGGGAGGACGACGAGCCGAAGGGCCGCCGGGCGGACGGCGAGGAGGGCGCGGCGGACGCGCCGCCGGCGACCCGGGTCGACCTGGACGGCATCGCCGACCGGATCGTGGCGTTCCCGGTCGAGGGCGGCCGCTTCGGCGTCCTGCGGGCCGCCAAGGACGGCGTGCTGTGGACCAGGGTCCCGCTGCTCGGCGAGCTGGGCGACGAGGCCGCCTCGCTGGAGGACGAGCGCCCGCGGCCGACCCTGGAGCGCTTCGACTTCCGCAAGCGCCGGGCGGAGCAGCTGGTGGACGGCCTGGACGCGTTCGCGGTGAGCGGGGACGGCACCCGGCTCGCGGTGCTGGACGAGGGCGAGCTGCGGATCGTGCCCGCCGACCACAAGGCGTCCGGCGAGGACGACGAGATCGACGTCGACCTGGACCGGCTCCGGGTGACGGTCGATCCGGCGGCCGAGTGGCGGCAGATGTACGACGAGAACGGCCGGCTGATGCGGGACAACTTCTGGCGTCCCGACCTCGGCGGGGTGGACTGGGCCGGGGTGCTGGCCCGTTACCGGCCGCTGGTGGAGCGGCTCGGTTCGCACGACGACCTGGTGGACCTGCTCTGGGAGGTGCACGGCGAGCTGGGCACCTCGCACGCGTACGTGGTGCCGCACGGGCTCCACACCGAGGCGGCCCGCCGGCAGGGCCTGCTGGGCGCGGACCTGGTCCGGGACGGCGAGGTGTGGCGGGTCGCGCGGATCCTGCCGGGGGAGTCCTCCGACCCCCGGGCGCACTCACCGCTGGCCGCCCCGGGCGCGGCCGTCCGCCCCGGGGACGCGGTGCTGGCGGTCAACGGCCGCCCGGTGGACCCGGTGACCGGCCCGGCGCCGCTGCTGGCCGGCACCGCCGGGCAGCCGGTCGAGCTGACGGTCGCGGGGAAGGACGGCACCGACCAGCGGTACCCGGTGGTGGTCCCGCTCGCCGACGACGAGGCGCTGCGCTACCACGACTGGGTGGCCGGGCGGCGGGCCGCCGTCCGGGAGCTGTCGGACGGCCGGCTCGGCTATCTGCACATCCCCGACATGCAGACCACCGGCTGGGCGCAGATCCACCGCGACCTGCGCTCGGAGATGGCCCGGGAAGGCGTGGTCGTCGACGTCCGGGGCAACCGGGGCGGGCACACCTCGCAGCTGGTGGTCGAGAAGCTGGCCCGGCGGATCGTCGGCTGGGGCGTCGCCCGGGACGCCGCCAGTCCCTCGCCGTACCCGGAGGACGCGCCGCGCGGCCCGGTGGTCGCGCTGGCGGACGAGTACTCGGGCTCGGACGGCGACATCGTCAACGCGGCGATCCAGGCGCTGGGGATCGGCCCGGTCGTCGGTACCCGCACCTGGGGCGGGGTGATCGGCATCGACAGCCGCTATTCGCTGGTGGACGGGACGCTGGTGACCCAGCCGAAGTACGCGTTCTGGTCGGAGCAGCGCGGCTGGGGCCTGGAGAACCACGGGGTGGACCCGGACGTGGAGGTGCCGTTCCCGCCGCACGCCTGGGCGGCGGGGGAGGACCCGCAGCTCGCCGAGGGGGTGCGGATCGCGTTGGCGGCGCTCGCCGAGCGGCCGGCGAAGACCCCGCCGGTGCTGCCCTGGGAGGCGTAGCCGGTGCGGCGGCGGGAGGCCGGGTCCGGCCCGGCCTCCCGCTCCGGGGCGGCCCCCGCCGAGGGCGCGGGGCGGCGGGGGCACCGGTGCGGGGAGTACCGGCGGGCGACGGCGGGGCTCGGCTAGCATGCCGCCGTACGCTCCCACCAGACCTGCACCAGCATCCCGCGAGGAGATCCCGATGGCCGGCGAGCCGCAGCCCGACTGCCTGTTCTGCAAGATCGTGGCGGGCGAGATCCCGGCCACCGTGGTCCGGAAGACCGACCGGACCCTCGCCTTCCGCGACATCGCCCCGAAGGCCCCGGTGCACGTCCTGGTGATCCCGCACGCCCACTACCCGAACGCGGCCGCGCTGGCCGAGGCGGAACCCGACATCGCCGGCGAACTGCTCGCCGAGGCGGGCCGGGTCGCCGCGGACGAGGGCGTCGAGGACTACCGGCTGATCTTCAACACCGGCGCCGGCGCCGGCCAGACGGTCTTCCACGCGCACGTCCACGTGCTCGCCGGCACCTCCATGACCGAGCGCATGGTCTAGGCGTGTCGCAGCGCGAACTCGTCGTCCTCGGGACCGCAAGTCAGGTTCCGACCCGGCACCGCAACCACAACGGCTACCTGCTGCGCTGGGACGGCGAGGGCCTGCTCTTCGACCCCGGGGAGGGGACCCAGCGGCAGATGCTGCGCGCCGGGGTCTCGGCCACCCAGCTCACCCGGATCGCCGTCACGCACTTCCACGGCGACCACAGCCTGGGCCTGGCCGGGGTGATCCAGCGGATCAACCTGGACCGGGTCCCGCACCCGGTGGACGTCTACTTCCCGGCCTCCGGCGAGGTGTACTTCGAGCGGCTGCGGTACGCCACCGCCTTCCACGAGACGGCCGTGCTGCGGCCCCGGCCGATCGAGGAGCCGGGCCCGCTGCCCGCGCCCGGCGCCCGCTTCGCGCTGGAGGCGGTCCGGCTCTCGCACCCGGTCGAGTCCTTCGGCTACCGGCTGAGCGAGCCGGACGGCCGCCGGCTGGTGCCCGAACGGCTGGCCGCCCTGGGCATCGCCGGCCCCGACACCGGCCGGCTCCAGCACCAGGGCGCGATCGAGGTGGACGGGCGGCGGATCACCCTGGAGGAGGTCAGCGAGCCCCGGCCCGGGCAGCGGTTCGCCTTCGTCATGGACACCCGGCTCTGCGAGGGCGTCCACGAGCTGGCCGAGCGCGCCGACCTGCTGGTCGTCGAGGCGACCTTCTCCGACGCGGACGCCGGGCTGGCCGAGGACCACGGCCACCTCACCGCGGGCCAGGCCGCCAAGGTCGCCGCCGAGGCGGGTGTCCGCACCCTGGTGCTGACCCACTTCTCGCAGCGCTATCCCGACCTCGGCCAGCACCTCGCCGACGCCCGCAAGCATTTCGACGGGCCGATCGTGCTTGCCGAGGACCTCGCCCGGGTACCAGTACCGCCCCGGCACAAGTGAGGCGCCCACCCGTCAGGGCCGCGGTGAACAGCGTGGAAAACCGCTCGCGCCGCCCGGCGTTCTGCCGCAGCATCGTCGGGTGCGGCCCCGCCGCCCGCCGCGGCGATCACGTGCGCGGCGTACCCTGGTGCCCCGGAGAGACCGAGCGGCACACGAGACACGGATGGGATGAGGCAGGCCCCAGCGCCGACCTATGAGTGACACATCGCAGACCCGTACGAACGGACAGCCGCGCCCCGAACCGGCCGAGGACGGCCGGGTCAGCGCCCGCATCGTCATCCCCGAGAAGCATCCGATGGTCACCCTGCTCGGCACCGCCGACTCGCTGCTGCGGGTGATCGAGCGGGGCTTCCCCACCGCCGACATCCACGTCCGGGGCAACGAGGTGACCGCGACCGGCGAGCGCGCCGAGGTCGCCCTCGTCAAGCAGCTGTTCAGCGAGATGATGCTGGTGCTGCGCACCGGCCAGCCCCTCACGGAGGACTCCGTGGAGCGTTCCATCGCCATGATCCGCAGCGGCGTCGACGACCCGGACAGCCCGGCGCCGTCGACGGTGTTCACCGCGAACATCCTGTCCAACCGGGGCCGGACCATCCGCCCGAAGACCCTCAACCAGCAGCGCTACGTCGACGCCATCGACAAGCACACGATCGTCTTCGGCCTCGGCCCGGCCGGCACCGGCAAGACCTACCTCGCGATGGCCAAGGCCGTCCAGGCCCTCCAGGCCAAGGAGGTCAACCGGATCATCCTGACCCGCCCGGCCGTCGAGGCGGGCGAGCGGCTCGGCTTCCTGCCCGGCACCCTCTACGAGAAGATCGACCCGTACCTGCGGCCGCTGTACGACGCGCTGCACGACATGATGGACCCCGACTCGATCCCGCGGCTGATGGCCGCCGGGACCATCGAGGTCGCACCGCTCGCCTACATGCGCGGCCGCACCCTCAACGACGCCTTCATCATCCTCGACGAGGCCCAGAACACCTCGCCCGAGCAGATGAAGATGTTCCTCACCCGCCTCGGGTTCAACTCCCGGGTGGTCGTCACCGGCGACACCAGCCAGATCGACCTCCCGGGCGGCACCCGCAGCGGCCTCAAGGTCGTCCAGGAGATCCTGGTCGACGTGCCCGACATCCACTTCTCCGTCCTCACCAGCACCGACGTGGTCCGCCACAAGCTGGTCGGCCGGATCGTGGACGCGTACGAGCGCTGGGACGCCCTCCAGGAGGCCCAGGAGACCGAGGAGCGCAGGCTCCCGGTCAAGGCCGCCCAGCGGCGCGGCTCACGCGCACCCCGCCAGTCCCATCGCACCGAAAGCTGAGTAACCAGCCCGTCATGTCGATCGACATCGCCAATGAGTCCGGCTGGGACGTCGACGAGGAGTCCATCCTCGACGTCGCCCGGTACGCCCTGGACAAGATGCGGATCCACCCGCAGTCCGAACTGTCCGTGATCCTCGTGGACGGGGCGGCGATGGAGGAGCTGCACATCCAGTGGATGGACCTCCCGGGGCCCACGGACGTGATGTCCTTCCCCATGGACGAGCTGCGCCCCGGCAAGGAGGGCGAGGAGCTGCCGCAGGGTCTGCTCGGCGACATCGTGCTCTGCCCCGAGGTCGCCGAGCAGCAGGGCAAGGCCGCCCCGTCCAAGCACTCGATGGACGAGGAGATCCAGCTGCTCACCGTGCACGGCGTGCTGCACGTGCTCGGTTACGACCACGAGGAGCCGGACGAGGAGGAGGAGATGTTCGGCCTCCAGAAGGCGATCCTCGACGGCTGGCGGGCCGAGCGCGGCCTCGGCGGCATCTCCCCGGCCCCCACCACCCACTGAGCGCGGAGCCCGAACCCCTGTGAGTGGTGAAAGTACGAGCTTCATCCTGGGCGCGGTCGCGCTGGTCGTGCTCGGCTGGCTGGCCGCCTGCGCCGAGGCCGGCATCTCCCGGGTCTCCCGGTTCCGGGCCGAGGAAGCGGTCCGGTCCGGGCGCAGGGGCTCGGCCCGGCTGCTGGCGCTGGCCTCCGACCCGATCCGCTACCTCAACCTGGCCACCCTGATCCGGGTGGCCAGCGAGATGGCGGCGGCGGTGCTGGTCACCGTGGTGTGCGTGCGCAACATCGACACGACCTGGCAGGCGGTGCTGCTGGCGTTCGGCGTGATGGTGCTGGTGTCCTTCGTGGCGGTGGGGGTCTCCCCGCGCACGATCGGCCGTCAGCACCCCCTCAGCACCGCCACCGCGGCCTCCTTCGTCCTGCTGCCGCTGGCCCGGATCCTCGGCCCGATCCCGAGGCTGCTGATCCTGCTCGGCAACGCCCTCACGCCCGGCAAGGGCTACCGGGAGGGACCGTTCGCCTCCGAGGCGGAGCTGCGGGCCCTGGTCGACCTGGCCGAGAAGAACGACGTCATCGAGGACGAGGAGCGCCGGATGGTGCACTCCGTCTTCGAGCTGGGCGACACCATCGTCCGCGAGGTGATGGTGCCGCGCACCGACCTGGTGATGATCGAGCGGCACAAGACCGTCCGGCAGGCGCTGACGCTGGCGCTGCGCTCGGGCTTCTCGCGGATCCCGGTGGTCGGGGACAACGAGGACGACGTGGTCGGCATCGTCTACCTGAAGGACCTGGTCCGCCGCACCCACATCAACCGCGACTCGGAGTCGGACGAGGTCGGCGCCGTGATGCGCCCGGCGGTGTTCGTGCCCGACTCCAAGCCCGCCACCGACCTGCTGCGCGAGATGCAGCAGATGCGCTCGCACGTGGCGATCGTGATCGACGAGTACGGCGGCACGGCCGGCCTGGTCACCATCGAGGACATCCTGGAGGAGATCGTCGGTGAGATCACCGACGAGTACGACCGGGAGATCGCCCCGGTGGAGGACCTCGGGGACGGCTCCTACCGGATCACCGCCCGGCTGCTGGTCGAGGACCTGGGCGAGCTGTTCGGGATCGAGCTGGAGGACGAGGACGTCGAGACGGTGGGCGGCCTGCTGGCCAAGCACCTGGGCCGGGTGCCGATCCCCGGTTCCTCCTGTGCGATCCCGCTGCCCGAGGAGGTCCCGGGCGGCCTGACCGCCATCCGCCTGACCGCCGAGAGCTCCGCCGGTCGCCGCAACCGCATCGGCTCCGTCGTCGCCGCCCCGGTGCGGGCGGCCGAGGACCCGGGGCCCGGGGGCGACGAGTAGCGTCCGGGTACGTCCGGGGCGACGATGGGGGCATGACTCACCAACTTCGCGCGGAGTACGGCCCGCAGGGGGCAGCGGGCGGGGTGAAGGTCTGGCACGTCGTGCGGGAGGGGGATCCGGCCACGGCGCTGTGCGGCCGGAGCATGCCCGCCGAGGCGGAGACCCGGCCGGAGCAGGAGTGGGGGACCGGGCTCCGGTGCTGCCAGCAGTGCGGGTCGCTGTACATGCACGAGGTGCCGCACATGCAGGGGAGCCACCCCTACGGCTAGGCGGGGCCCGGGCCCGGCACAGGTCCGGCCGCCAACCGGAAGGCAGGCCGGACGACAGGTCCGAAAGCAGACCGGAAAGCAGACCGGAAAGCAGACCGGAAAGCAGACCCGACAACGAACAGCCGGGCGCTACGACCGAGTCGGAGGTCGTCATGAAGCTGCAGGACGAATTGCCCGTCGACCACAGACTGGTGCTGGTGTGGCGGATCGGGGCGGGGCTCGGCGGGGTGTTCCTGATCGTGTTCGGCTGCCTGGGACTGGCCGACCACCCGGGTTTCCTGTCCACCGAGGGCAATGACATCGCCGGCATGTCCACCAACGGCGCGCTGAGCGTGCTGTCCATCGTGGTGGGCGGTGTGCTGGTGGTGGCCGCCGTCGTCGGCGGCAATGTCGCCGCCAACGTGAACATGGCGGTCGGCGTGCTCTTCGTGCTGTCCGGGTTCTACGGGCTCACCGTGCTCGGCCGCCCGGACGCCAACATCCTGAACTTCGGGATCCACAACGTGATCTTCGCCTTCGCCTTCGGCGTGGTCATCACCACCTTCGGGATGTACGGACGGGTCAGCGGCCACCTGCCGCACGACAACCCCTACTGGCGCAAGCGGGCGGCTGAGGAGACGGCGATGCCCTCCGGCCCCAAGACCTTCGTGAAGGTGATCAGGCCCGGTCCGCCGAACCCGATCGGCCACTGAGCGGCCCGGCCGACGGGGCCTATGCTCCTGGGCATGAGTGACATCGTCGAGCTGGACCCCGAGGACAAGAAGATCATCACCCTGGCCCGCTCCGCCCGCGCCCGCAACGGCGTCGCGGAGGGGGCCGCGGTGCGTGACGAGACCGGCCGGACCTACGTGGCCGGGACGGTCGCGCTGGAGTCGCTGCGGCTGAGCGCGGTGCGGACGGCGGTGGCGATGGCGGTGGCCAGCGGCGCGAAGTCGCTGGAGGCGGCGGCCGTGGTGTCCGAGGCGGAGCAGCCCGACGAGGCCGATCTCGCGGCGGTGCGGGACCTCGGCGGCCCGGGCACCCCGCTGCTGCTGGCCGGTCCCGACGGGGTGCTGCGGACCTCCGTCGAGGCCCGCTGAGCGATCGCGGCGCGGCCGGTGCCCGGGGTTCGCGCCCCGGGCACCGGCACGTCCGGGTCCTGGCCGCCCGCACGTCCGGGCTCTTGCGCCCGCACGTCCGGGCCCTTGCGCCCGCACGTCCGGGCCCTTGCGCCCGCACGTCCGGGCCCATGGATCGTGCAGATAATCTCACCGGGGACGGGCGGGGAATCCGCGCGGTGAGGGGGCTGGGCGATGGGGCCGTACGCGTTCTTCGCGGGACTGCTGCTGGGCGTGATGGGCATGGGGAAGTGGCAGGAGACCGGCTCGCCGTTCTGGCTCTGGGGCTCGGTCTCCTTCCTGCTGATCGTCCTCGGCTGGGGGCTGGGCGCGCTGTTCGGCGGGAAGAAATGACCGGCCCGGACGCCGGTGGCGCCCCCCTCGCGGGTGATCAGGGAGAATGGGGCCCATGAGTGCCCCTTCCTCCTCGTACCGCTCCGGCTTCGCGTGTTTCGTCGGCCGACCCAACGCGGGCAAGTCGACCCTGACCAACGCTCTGGTGGGGACGAAGGTCGCGATCACCTCCGACCGCCCGCAGACCACCCGGCACACCGTCCGCGGCATCGTGCACCGCCCGGACGCCCAGCTGGTGCTGGTCGACACCCCCGGCCTGCACAAGCCGCGCACCCTGCTCGGCGAGCGCCTCAACGACCTGGTCCGCAGCACCTGGGCCGAGGTCGACGTGATCGGCTTCTGCCTGCCCGCCGACCAGAAGCTCGGCCCCGGCGACAAGTTCATCGTCAAGGAACTCGCCGAGATCAAGAAGACCCCCAAGGTCGCCATCGTCACCAAGACCGACCTGGTCGACTCCAAGCGGCTCGCCGAGCAGCTGATCGCCGTCCACCAGCTCGGCGTCGAGCTGGGCATCGAGTGGGCCGAGATCATCCCGGTCTCGGCGGTCGGCGAGAAGCAGGTGGACCTGGTCGCCGAGCTGATCACCAAGCTGCTCCCGGAGGGCATGCCGCTCTACCCGGACGGCGACCTCACCGACGAGCCCGAGCAGATCATGGTGGCCGAGCTGATCCGCGAGGCGGCCCTGGAGGGCGTCCGCGACGAGCTGCCGCACTCCCTGGCCGTCGTGGTCGAGGAGATGCTGCCGCGCGAGGGCCGCCCGGCCGACCGTCCGCTGCTCGACATCCACGCCAACGTGTACATCGAGCGGCAGAGCCAGAAGGCGATCGTCATCGGCGCCAAGGGCGCCCGGCTCAAGCACGTCGGCACCACCGCCCGCAAGCACATCGAGGCGCTGCTCGGCACCCCGGTCTACCTGGACCTGCACGTCAAGGTGGCCAAGGACTGGCAGCGGGACCCGAAGCAGCTGCGCAAGCTCGGGTTCTGACCGACGGCGGGTTCCGACCGCGGGGCGCGGTGGCGAGGGGGCTGGGATGAAGCTGAACACGCGTGAGTGGGGCACCGGTGACCGGGTGGCGCTGCTGGTGCACGGGATCATGTCCGACCACCGCAGCTGGCGGTCGGTCGGTCCGGCGCTGGCCGCGCGCGGCTACCGGGTGATCGCGGTCGACCTGCGCGGCCACGGCGCCAGTCCGCGTGGGGAGGGCGCCGCCCCGGTGGACCGCTACGGCCCCGAGCACTACGCCCAGGACCTGGTGGACACCCTGCCGACGGGCGCGGACCTCGCGATCGGCCACTCCCTCGGCGCCCTGACCCTGCTGCACGCGGTGGACCGGCTACGGCCGGCCCGGGCCGTCTACTCCGACCCGGCCTGGCGGTTCGTCCGGCCGGGCCTGTTCGACCCGGCCGTGTTCACCCAGTTCAAGGCCGCCACCCGGGAGCAGATCGGCGTGCTCAGTCCGCGCTGGGCCGCGGCGGACGTCGAGGTCGAGCTGGCCACCCTCGCCGTCTGGGACCCGGACACCGCGCTCGCCCTCTCCGCCCTCGCGGAGCGGGCCGGGCTGCCGGGAGCCCCGGCGGTGCCGTCCCTGGTGCAGCTGGCCGACAACAGCTGGCTGATCGGGCCGGAGGACGTGGAGACGCTGCGCGGCCTGGGCTACGAGGTCCGTACGGTGCCCGGGGCCGGGCACACCATCCACCGGGACGACCTCGCGGGCTTCCTGGCCTCGCTCGACGGCTGGCTCTGACGGCCGGCTCCGGTGGCCGCTTCCGGCGGCGGTCGGCGGTGACGGCCGGTGCCGCGGCCGGTCAGGCGCCCTCGCGCAGGACCAGCGAGACCAGCTCCCGCTGGGACTCGGTCAGCTTGGGGTCCGCGCAGTGCACCGTGCGCCCGTCGACGGTGATCGCGTAGTGGTAGCCGTCCGGCACCCCGTAGGAGGGCGCGCGCAACCCGCCCGCGACGGCCTCGCGGGCGAGCGCGTGCACGTGCGGGGCGTCCACCCGCTCGGTGGTGTCGAGCTCAGCGCGGCGGACGTGTCCCGCGAGGCCGCCGGTCCGGGTCACCTGGATACGCATGGTGTCCATGGTGCTACCCAGGGATGGCGTTTGCCGGTGTTTTTCCGGACCTTGACCCAATCCGCACTCAGGTCGGGCTGATGCCGACCTTCGCCCAGGAGGCGGTCACCGTGTCGGCGATCTCCGGCTCCGGGTAGCGGGCCCTCGCGGCCGCCACGGTGGCCCGGGCGAAGGCCGTGAAGTCGGCGTCGGCCGGCAGCCGGCGCCCGGTCAGCGCGTCGTACCAGATCCGGCCCGCGCGCTCCCAGGAGTGGCCGCCGAGCGCGGTGGCGAGCAGGTAGAACGCGTGGTTGGGGATGCCCGAGTTGATGTGCACGCCGCCGTTGTCCTGGCCGGTGCGCACGTAGTCGCGCATGTGCGCGGGCTGGGGGTCCTTGCCGAGCCGCGGGTCGTCGTACGCGGTGCCGGGTTCCTTCATCGAGCGCAGTGCCGTGCCCTGCACCCCCGGGGCGAGCAGGCCGGCGCCGATCAGCCAGTCCGCCTCGGTGGCGTCCTGGACCAGCGCGTACTGCTTGACCAGGGAGCCGAAGACGTCGGAGACCGACTCGTTGAGCGCGCCGGGCTGGTCCCGGTACTCCAGGCCCGCGGTGAACTGGGTGACGCCGTGGGCGAGCTCGTGGCCGATGACGTCGATGCAGGCGGTGAAGTCGCCGAAGACCTCGCCGTCGCCGTCCCCGAAGACCATGCGGCGGCCGTCCCAGAAGGCGTTGTCGTAGTCCTGGCCGTAGTGGACGCTGGCGTCCAGGCGCAGCCCCTGGTCGTCGATGGAGTGCCGTCCGTAGACGGCGGAGAACAGGGTCCAGGTCGCGCCGAGGCCGTCGTAGGCATGGTTGACGGACTGGTCCGGGACGGCGCCGTCGCCCTCCCGGCGGACGGTGCGGCCGGGCAGGCGTTCGCGGTGCCCGGCGTCGGAGATCACCCGCTCCAGCCGGTCGGCGGCGGCGGTCCGGTCCGGCAGGGCGGCGGTGAGCCGCGCGGCCCGGTGCGCGGCGTCGAGGGCGAGGGAGCGGGCGGCGGGCTCGTGACCGTCCTCGGCGAGGCGGTCCAGGACGTACGGCGGAACGATCGCGCAGAGCGTCGGTTCGGCTGTCATGTGGCCCAGGGTGAGGCATTGATGACGTGTTGTCACCGGCGTGGACAGGATTGCGCGCCGCCCGGGCCGGGCCGCACGCCGTCCGTACGCCACCCGTGGGCGGCCGGTGGACGGTCCGGGCGGAGTCCGCGGGCGGTCCGGGTGCCGTCTCAAGGGGTGGGAAGGGCGCCCGGCCCGCTTCGGGGGCGAGCGGCGCTGGGTTAGGCTTGACCGCATCATGCGCATCGGGCTGCTTCTTCTTAGCTGCCGCGTCGAGGGCCTGTAGTCCGTCCAGGGCCGGCTCCCTCGCCGCGGGGACTGTGCTGCGCGCTGAATTTCGGGCGACCCGGGACCGGGTCGTGAGCGGCAGCAGGCCGGCCGAGTCGGGTGACACCTCACCCCGACCCGCCCGCACACCGCATCACAGGAAGCCGAGACTCACCTCCATGACCGAGCAGAGTTCCGCCGCGCCCATCCACGCCGCCCGCGCCTTCGTCGACCGTCCGACCCCGATCACCGCTGCCTCGGTACGCCAGCGGCCGTCCGGGATGCGGTACGGCCGCTACCTGCCGTTCGGCGCCGTCGACCTGCCGGACCGCACCTGGCCGAACCAGGTGATCACCAAGGCGCCGCGCTGGCTGTCCACCGACCTGCGGGACGGCAACCAGGCGCTGATCGACCCGATGTCCCCGGCCCGCAAGCGCAAGATGTTCGACCTGCTGGTGGCGATCGGCTACAAGGAGATCGAGGTCGGCTTCCCGTCGTCCGGGGCCACCGACCACGCCTTCGTGCGCTCGCTGATCGAGGAGGGGGCGATTCCGGAGGACGTCACCATCTCGGTGCTGACCCAGGCGCGCGAGGAGCTGATCGAGAAGACCGTCGAGTCGCTGGTCGGGGCGCCGCGGGCGACCGTGCACCTGTACAACGCGACCGCGCCGCTGTTCCGCCGGGTGGTGTTCCGCAACGACCGGGCGGCCACGAAGGCGATCGCCGTCGACGGCACCCGGCTGGTGATGGAGTACGCCGAGAAGCTGCTGGGCGACGACACCGTCTTCGGCTACCAGTACTCGCCGGAGATCTTCGTCGACACCGAGCTGGACTTCGCGCTGGAGGTCTGCGAGGCGGTGATGGACGTCTGGCAGCCGGGCGAGGGCCGCGAGATCATCCTGAACCTGCCGGCCACCATCGAGCGGGCCACCCCGAACGTCCAGGCCGACCAGTTCGAGTGGATGTCGCGCAACCTGTCCCGCCGGGAGTCCGTCTGCCTGTCGGTGCACCCGCACAACGACCGGGGCACCGCCGTGGCCTCCGCCGAACTGGCCTACATGGCCGGTGCGGACCGGATCGAGGGCTGTTTGTTCGGGCAGGGCGAGCGGACCGGCAACGTCGACCTGGTGACCCTGGGCATGAACCTGTTCTCGCAGGGGATCGACCCGCAGATCGACTTCTCCGACATCGACGAGGTCCGCCGCACCGCCGAGTACTGCAACCAGATGGAGGTGCACCCGCGCCACCCGTACGCCGGTGACCTGGTGTACACCTCCTTCTCCGGCTCCCACCAGGACGCCATCAAGAAGGGCTTCGACGCCCTGGAGGCGGACGCCGCCGCCGCGGGCGTGCCGGTCGCCGAGCACACCTGGGGCGTGCCGTACCTGCCGATCGACCCCAAGGACGTCGGCCGCACCTACGAGGCGGTCATCCGGGTCAACAGCCAGTCGGGCAAGGGCGGGGTGGCGTACGTCCTGAAGAACGACCACAAGCTGGACCTGCCGCGCCGGATGCAGATCGAGTTCTCCCGGACCATCCAGGCCAAGACCGACGCCGAGGGCGGCGAGGTCACCCCGGCCGAGATCTGGCGGGTCTTCGAGGACGAGTACCTGCCGACCACGGACAACCCGTGGGGCCGGATCTCGCTGACCGGTTCGCGCACCCTGACCACCGAGGACGGCCGGGACGCGCTGACCGCCCACGCGGTGGTGGACGGGGCGACGGTCAGCCTGGCCGGTACCGGCAACGGCCCGGTCTCGGCCTTCGCGGACGCGCTGGCCCAGATCGACGTGGACGTCCGGGTGCTGGACTACGCGGAGCACGCGCTGAGCGAGGGCGGCGACGCCCAGGCCGCCGCGTACGTGGAGTGCGCGGTGGACGGCCGGGTGCTGTGGGGCGTCGGGATCGACGGCAACACCGTGCTGGCCTCGCTGAAGGCGATGATCAGCGCCGTCAACCGGGCGCAGCGCGGTTAGTTCGTACGGGTAAAAGTGGTCGGGCCGCCCCCTGCGGGGCGGCCCGGCGGCGTTTTCGGACGTCGCGGGGCGGGCATCCGGCGGGGGGCGCTCCGGCTGTGTCCTGCGCCACATTTTTTGTCGGATCGGGCCGTTCGAGGTACTGACACGTGTCGGCAACCGTGGCAACATCGTCCCACCGGTAAGCCGGGTCGGTGGGACGGCCCGGTGGCCGGTCGCGTGACCTGCCCATTGTTGTGCAGGCCGCCTGCCATGTCTGGGGAGTGGCGCCGTGACAGGGATGTGGGGTGTTCGCCCGCGGTGGCGGACTGATGTTCTCGGTGACTTCTTCTGCCCGGGCTGCGGCGGGGACCGCAACTACCGCCGGCAGCACGGCCGGCGGTGGCTGCGGCTGCTGGGGACCCCGGTGCTTCCGCTCGGACCGGTGATCGGCAGCGTGCAGTGCACCAGCTGCCACGGCCGGTTCGGGGTGGAGAGCCTGGAGCAGCCCACCTGTGTGCGTCTGGGCGGGATGCTCCGCGACGCGCAGTACACCGTCGCGCTGGCCGTGCTGGCGGCCGGTGGCACCGCCCACCGCGCGGCCCGGGAGGCCGCCTGCGGGGCGGTCCGGGACGCCGGGTTCGAGGACTGCGGCGAGGCTCAGGTGCTGGCCGCGCTGGCCGCACTGTCCGGTCTCGGCGGCGAGCTGTACGACGCGCACGGCATGGCGGGCGGGCTGGCCGTGGAACTGCACGCGGCCCTGGAGCCGCTGGCCCCGCACCTGGCCCGGCCGGGCCGGGAGCGGCTGCTGCTTCAGGGGGCGGCGATCGCCCTGGCCGACGGCCGGTACCGGCCGCAGGAGCGGGAGGCGCTGGCCGCGATCGGCCGCTGTCTGGACCTGCCGCACGCGCGGGTCGGGGCGCTGCTGGAGGCGGCGACCCGGGCGCCGTACTAGGGCCCGGTCCACTGGGGTGTGGTCCGGAGGACACGCTCCGGGGCCTCTTCCGTTCGGATCCTGTCGTTCTTCCCGCCCTCCGGGCGACCCTCGTAGCCGTCGCCCCCTCCCCCCACCGACCCCCTCACCCCACTGACCCCCACTGACCCCCACAACCGGGCCCCTTCCGCCCCCGGCCCCCGGCCGGAGGCCACCCCACGGCCGGGGCCCGCCGTGACCCGCACCGCTCGGCGATCCCCCACGGCCCCGGTGCGGGCACACGGCTGTCCGCTGCTGGGGGACAATGGTGGGATGTCCACACTGTTCCAGGGTCGCCGCCGGGGTGAGGCGGGCGCATGAGTCTCTTCCGCGACGACGCTGTGGTGCTCCGGGCGCAGAAGCTCGGCGAGGCGGACCGGATCATCACCCTGCTCACCCGCAACCACGGCAAGGTGCGGGCGGTGGCGCGCGGGGTGCGCAAGACCAAGTCGAAGTTCGGCGCGCGCCTGGAGCCGTTCTCGCACGTCGACGTGCAGTTCTTCAGCCGGAACAGCGAACTCGTCGGGCGCGGCCTCCCGCTCTGCACCCAGGTGGAGACGATCGCCCCGTACGGTGGCACGATCGTCACCGACTACGGCCGGTACACCGCGGGGACGGCCATGCTGGAGACGGCGGAACGGTTCGCCGAGAACGAGGGCCAGCCGGCCGTGCAGCAGTACCTGTTGCTGGTCGGCGGACTGCGCACGCTGGCCGCCGGGCTGCACGAGTCGCACCTGGTGCTGGACGCGTTCCTGCTGCGCTCGCTCGCGGTCAACGGGTACGGCGCGACCTTCGACGACTGCGCCAAATGCGGTCTGGAGGGACCGAACCGGTTCTTCTCGCTCCAGGCCGGCGGTGTGCTCTGCCCGGACTGCCGCGTGCCCGGATGTGCCGTACCCTCCCCTGAGACACTGGTACTGCTCGGCGCGTTGTTGTCAGGGGACTGGCAGACGGCGGACGCCTGCGAGCCGAGGTACTGGCGGGAAGGCAGCGGCCTGGTCGCGGCCTATCTGCAGTGGCACCTGGAGCGGGGTATCCGCTCGATGAGATACGTGGAGAAGTGAGCACATGGCAGCGCGACGGCTCTTCGGCGGCGGCAAGCAGAGGGAGTACCTCCCCCCGACCCCGCACCCCAGCGGCGCCCGGCCCCCGAAGATCCCCGGCGAGCTGGTCCCGGGCCATGTCGCGATCGTCATGGACGGCAACGGCCGCTGGGCCAAGGAGCGCGGGCTGCCGCGCACGGAGGGCCACAAGGTCGGCGAGTCGGTCGTGCTGGACGTGCTCAAGGGCGCGATCGAGCTCGGTGTGAAGAACATCTCGCTGTACGCGTTCTCCACCGAGAACTGGAAGCGCTCACCCGACGAGGTGAAGTTCCTGATGAACTTCAACCGCGACGTCATCCACCGCCGCCGCGACGAGATGGACGCGATGGGCGTGCGGGTGCGCTGGGCCGGCCGGATGCCCAAGCTGTGGAAGAGCGTCGTCCAGGAGCTCCAGGTCGCCGAGGAGCAGACCAAGGACAACGACGCCGTCACCCTGTACATGTGCGTCAACTACGGCGGCCGGGCCGAGATCGCGGACGCCGCGGCGGCGATCGCGGCCGATGTCGCGGCGGGCCGGCTGGACCCGAAGAAGGTCAACGAGAAGACCCTGACCAAGTACCTGTACCACCCGGACATGCCGGACGTGGACCTGTTCCTGCGCCCCAGCGGCGAGCAGCGGACGTCGAACTTCCTGCTCTGGCAGTCGGCCTACGCGGAGTTCGTGTTCCAGGACGTGCTCTGGCCGGACTTCGACCGCCGGGACCTGTGGCGGGCCTGCGAGCAGTACGCGATGCGCGACCGCCGGTTCGGCGGGGCGATCCCCAACGAGGCGCCGGCCGAGCTGGTCTCCGAGGTGCCGGCGCAGCGCTGAGGCGGTGCGGTGAGGCGCTGAGGTGGCGCGGCGCTGGTGCGGTGCGGAGCTTCGGCGGTGCGGTGGCGGCCCGACCTGGTGAAGGCGGGCCGGTGCGCGGAGAAGGGCCCGGGGAGGTGACTCCCGCGGGCCCTTCGGCGTGCTGGTGCTCAGACCTTGGCGGCGCACTCCGCGCAGGTGCCGAAGATCTCCAGGGTGTGCGCGATGTCGCTGAACCCGTGCTCGGCGGCGACCGAGTTGGCCCAGCGCTCGACGGCGGGGCCCTCCACCTCGACAGTGGCGCCGCACTGGCGGCAGACCAGGTGGTGGTGGTGCCCGCTGCTGCACCGGCGGTAGACGGCCTCACCGTCGGCGGTGCGCAGGACGTCGACCTCGCCGGCGTCGGCGAGCGACTGGAGCGTCCGGTAGACGGTGGTCAGACCGACCGAGTCCCCCCGGTGCTTCAGCATGTCGTGGAGCTCCTGCGCGCTGCGGAAGTCCTCGATCTCGTCCAGGACCGCCGAGACGGCGGCGCGCTGCCGGGTCGATCGGGCTCGCGGCGACGGGCCTGCGGTGGTCACCGTGGGTCCTCCTGGTGGTGTGGGCGACTGGCACCTCATTGTGCCAGCCCCGCACCGGGCGTCGGAGTGGTCGCCTCGGCCCGCTCCGGGCCGGGCAGTCGGACGTCGCAGATCTGCGGCCCGCTCTCCGGGAGGTCGCGGTGGCGGCGCCGGGCGAGGGGCGCGGCGATCGCGCCGAACACCGCGAACACGACGATGGCCAGCAGCACGATGGCCGGGCCGGAGGGCACGTCCAGCTGGTACGAGCCGGTGACGCCGGCCAGGGCGACGAGCACCCCGACCGCGATCGAGCCGGCCTGGGTGGCGGCGAAGGAGCGGGTGAGCTGCTGGGCGGCCGCGACCGGAACCACCATCAGGGCGCTGACCAGCAGCAGGCCGACCACCCGCATGGCGACGGTGACGGTGACCGCGGCCATCACCGCGAGCAGCAGGTTGAGCAGGCGCACCGGGACGCCGGTGACCCGGGCGAAGTCCTCGTCCTGGCAGATGGCGAACAGCTGGCGGCGCAGGCCCAGGGTGACGGCGACGACGACGGCGCCGAGGGCGCCGATGGTGGCCAGGTCGGTGGGGGAGACGGTCAGGATGGAGCCCCAGAGGTAGCTCTCCAGCGAACCGGCCCCGGCCTGGGCGGACTTGGAGACCAGCAGCTTGCCGCAGGCCATGCCGCCGTAGAAGAGCATCGCGAGGGCGATGTCGCCGCGCTGGTTGCCGCGGGCGCGGACCAGTTCCATGGTGACGGCGCCGAGCACGCAGACCGCCACGGCCATCCAGACCGGGCTGGTCTGGAAGATGAAGCCGAGGCCGACGCCGGTCATCGCGACGTGGCCCATGCCGTCGCCCATCAGCGCCTGGCGCCGCTGCACGAGGTAGATGCCGACGGCGGGGGCGGTGATGCCGACCAGTACGGCGGCGATCAGCGCCCGCTGCATGAAGTCGTAGCTGAGCATCTCGGTCATGACAGCAGTCCCCGGGGTCGGTCGTGTTCGTGGCCGTGGTCGGCGTGCGGATGGACGTGGTCGTGACCCGGCAGGGCGTGCAGACCGGTGTTGGGAACGGGGGGGCCGTCGTGCGCGACGCAGCCGTCGCGCAGCACCACGGCCCGGTCGATCAGCGGCTCCAGCGGTCCGAGTTCGTGCAGCACCAGCAGGACGGCGGCGCCGCGCGCGACCTCGGCGCGCAGGGTGTCGGCGAGTACCTGCTGGCTGGCGGCGTCCACCCCGGCCATCGGCTCGTCCATGATCAGCAGATCGGGGGCGCCGGCCAGGGCGCGGGCGATCAGCACCCGTTGCTGCTGGCCGCCGGAGAGGTCGGCGACCCCGTCCCGGGCCCGGTCGAGCATGCCGACGGCGGCCAGCGCGCGGTCCACGGCGGCGCGGTCGGCGCGGCGGAACGGGAGCAGCCGGTGCAGGGGCAGCCGGCCGGTGGAGACGACCTCCCGGACGGTGGCCGGGACGCCGGAGGCGGCGGTGGTGCGCTGCGGCACGTAGCCGATCCGGTGCCAGGCGCGGAACCGGGCCAGCGGGGTGCCGAACAGTTCGAGCGTGCCGCGCTCCAGCGGGACGGCCCCGGTGACGGCCTTGACGGTGGTGGACTTGCCAGAGCCGTTGGCGCCGAGCAGGGCGACCACCTCGCCGGGACGGACGGTGAGGTCGACGCCGCGCAGCACCGGCCGGCCGCCGCGCGAGGCGACGGCGTCGTGGAGGCGGACGGCCGGGGGTGCCAGGGGGGCCGGGCCGACGGCGTGGGCCGGGGTTGCCGGTTGGGCCTGGGGTGCCGGGTGGGCCGGGTGGGCCGTTGGGGCGGTCGGGGTCGGGGAGGTCATGCGGGTGCTCCCGTCAGCTGGTGGGTGCGGCGGCCGCGGCCGGGGCGTCGGCGCCGAGTGCGGTCCGCAGGTTGGCCAGGTTCTGCCGCATGACCGAGAGGTAGTCGTCCTTGGCCGGGTCCTTGACGCCTTCCAGCGGGTCGAGGACGGCGGTCCTGAGGCCGAGGTCCTTGGCGACGGTGTCGGCGAGCTTGGGGCTGACCAGGGTCTCGAAGAAGATCGTGGTGACGCCGTTCTCCTTGGCGGCCTTCTGGACGTCGGCGAGGCGGGCCGGGGTGGGCTCGGACTCGGGGTCGACGCCGTTGATGGCGACCTGGGTGAGGCCGTAGGCCCCGGCGAGGTAGCCGAAGGCGGCGTGGCTGGTGACGAAGGTGCGGTTCTTGACGTCCTTCAGCCCGTCCTTGAACTCCTGGTCCAGCGCGGTGAGCCGGCCGACCAGCTCGTCGGTGTTCTTCCGGTAGTCGTCGGCGTGTGCGGGGTCGGCCTCGGCGAACCCGGCGCCGACGCTCCTGGCGACCGCCGCGTAGCGGGTCGGGTCGAGCCAGATGTGCGGATCGCCGGCGGCCCCGTCGTGGTCGTGTCCGTCGTGTCCGTCGGCGCCGTGGTCGTGGCCGTCGCCCTCGGTGTGGCCCTCGGCGAGGTGGTGGTCCTCCAGCGGGGAGGCCGCGGTGGCGTCGATCCGGTGCTTGGAGTCGGAGCCCGCGACCGCCTTGTCGACGGTGGGCTGCAGACCCTTGAGGTAGACGATCGCGTCGGCCTTCTTGACCGTGCCGACCTGCTTGGCGGTGAGTTCGAGGTCGTGCGGCTCGACGCCGGCGGCGGTGAGGTCGGTGACCTTCACGTGCTCGCCGCCGATCCGGGCGGCGAGGAACTCCATCGGGTAGAACGACGCGACGACGTTCAGCTTGCCGTCCGCGCCCGGGGTCCCGCCGCCGCTGCCGCAGGCCGTCAGGGTGAAGGCGGCGGTGAGGGCGGTGGCGGTCAGGGCTATGGCGCCGCGAGTACGTCGTCGGATCATCATGACAACCATTCTCAGATTAGATGGAAATGATTGTCAAATCACTCGGACGGGTGAACGGGTGGTGACGCTGAGTGGGCCGGTGCCGGAGATACCGATTTGAAACCCGTACCCATATGGCCGGTAACCTGAGGGCTCGGGTACGCGCAACCAGCCGTGCCCTGACCGTGCCGTACGTACTGAAGAGAGCACTGTGGCAGCCGACAAGATCGAGACGATCGTCAGCCTGAGCAAGCGCCGTGGCTTCGTCTACCCCTGCAGCGAGATCTACGGCGGCACGCGTGCCGCCTGGGACTACGGTCCGCTGGGCGTCGAACTCAAGGAGAACATCAAGCGCCAGTGGTGGCGCGCGATGGTCCAGGCCCGTGAGGACGTCGTCGGACTCGACTCGTCGGTGATCCTGGCCCGCGAGGTCTGGGAGGCGTCGGGCCACGTCAAGACCTTCAACGACCCGCTGACCGAGTGCCTCTCCTGCCACAAGCGCCACCGGGCCGACCACCTGGAGGAGAAGTACGAGGCCAAGCACGGCTTCCCGCCGCCGAACGGTCTCCAGGACGTCAACTGCCCCGACTGCGGTGTCAAGGGTCAGTTCACCGAGCCCAAGGACTTCTCGGGCATGCTGAAGACCCACCTCGGTGTCACCGAGGAGGCGAGCGGCCTGGCGTACCTGCGCCCGGAGACCGCCCAGGGCATCTTCACCAACTTCAAGGCCGTCCAGACCACCTCGCGCAAGAAGCCGCCGTTCGGCATCGCCCAGGTCGGCAAGAGCTTCCGCAACGAGATCACCCCCGGCAACTTCATCTTCCGGACCCGTGAGTTCGAGCAGATGGAGATGGAGTTCTTCGTCAAGCCGGGCGAGGACGAGCAGTGGCACGAGTACTGGCTCCAGCAGCGCTGGGACTGGTACGTCGGCCTCGGCCTGCGCACCGACAACATGCGCCTGTTCGAGCACCCGAAGGAGAAGCTCTCCCACTACGCCAAGCGCACGGTGGACATCGAGTACCGCTTCAACTTCGGCGGCACCGAGTTCTCCGAGCTGGAGGGCATCGCCAACCGCACCGACTACGACCTGACGGTGCACAGCGAGGCGTCCGGCCAGGACCTCAAGTACTTCGACCAGGAGTCGGGCGAGCGGTACTTCCCGTTCGTCATCGAGCCGGCGGCCGGCCTCAACCGCGCCATGCTGGCCTTCCTGATCGACGCCTACTTCGAGGACGAGGCGCCGAACGCCAAGGGCGTCATGGAGAAGCGCGTCGGCATGCGGCTCGACCCGCGGCTGGCCCCGGTCAAGGTCGCGGTGCTGCCGCTCTCGCGCAACGCCGACCTCTCGCCCAAGGCCCGCGGCCTGGCCGCCGACCTGCGCACCGCCTGGAACGTCGAGTTCGACGACGCCGGTGCCATCGGCAAGCGCTACCGCCGCCAGGACGAGATCGGCACGCCGTTCTGCGTGACGGTCGACTTCGACACCCTGGAGGACAACGCGGTGACCGTGCGCGAGCGCGACACCATGGCACAGGAGCGCGTCTCGCTCGACCAGGTGAAGTCCTACCTGGCGGCGCGGCTCATCGGCTGCTGACGCCGGCGGGCCCGGCGCCCGCGGCCTTCCGTGCGAACCCCCGTTCGCCCCGGTTCCTCCGGGGCGGGCGGGGGTTCCGCGTTCCCGGGGCGCTCCGTGGTCGCTGCTCCGGAGTCGCTGCTCCGGAGGCGCCGCTTCTGCTCCGGCCGCCGTGATGATCGGCTGATGTCCGCCCCGGGTCGCCGGACCGGCCCCAGCTACGGGGAGGTTGGGATGGCGGATCCATGGACGATCGCGTCGGGCGTCGGGGCCCTGACTTCGGTCGCGGGGGCCTGGGCGGTCTACCGGGGGCAGACGAGGCAGGTGGACTTCGAGCTCGCCCGCACCCTCCACCTCGACCTGACGAGCGGTGAAGTGGCGCTGGCCCGCTACGTCCTGGTGGCCTTCCGCCGGGAGCAGCGGCCCTACGGGCCCGAGGTGCTCGCCGCCTACTTCACGATGCTGTGGTGCTTCGAGCGCGTCCTCCAGGGTCGGCGGCCCATGATCCGCTCGCCGCTCGACCGGGTCCGCCGCAGCTCTCCGGTGCGCTTCCTGGACGAGGCGCTCTCCATGCACGTGGCGAGCTGGGAGCGGAACCTGCCGGAGATCCGGAACCGGCTGAACGAGGCCCTGGCCGAGGCGCACGGGGACCAACTGCGCGACCGGGGTCTGACCGCCGAGTTCGAGGCGCTCGCCCGGGCGCTGCGCTCGGCCGGGGTGATGCCGTCGTCGGCCCCGGTCGCCCTTCCCGCGGAGGGGGATCCCGCCTCGGCCCCGTGAGGGGCGGCGGCGCCGCCCCGGGCGGCGGGGGCCTGGACCGACCGGGGCGGGTGCGAGCGTGGCGCCGGGCGAGCGGGCCGTCGGGCGAGCGGGCCCGGACTCAGCGGCGGCCCCAGCGGGAGCGGGGCCGACCGGCCGGGGCGGTGGGGAGTCCGGCGGTGCGGAGCGCGGCGAGGGTGGTGCGGTGCTGTCCGGGATCCGCGAGCAGAGGCGTGAGCAGTGCCTCGTAGAGGTCGGTCCGACCGGCCAGCGCGCCGGCCAGCCGGACCAGTTCGGCCGGGGGGCGCAGCGTCGCCAGCTCGCCCAGCAGCAGGGCGGGCAGCGGGGCCGGGAGCGTGGTGGCCAGGGCGGTGAGGTCGCCGGTGGGACGGCCGGCGGCCTGGCGCAGCAGGGTCCGGGCGTCGGCGGCGCGGTCCGCCTCGTGGAGGACGGTGGCGAGGGCGGCCAGTTCGGCGGTCGGGGCGGAGCCCCATTCCCAGAGCAGGGTGGCGCCGTCGGCGTGCTGCCCGGCCTGCTCCAACCCGTCCAGCAGGGCCGGCAGATCGGCGGCCGGGCAGGAGCGCAGCGCGTTGAAGAGGTCCCCGGCCTCCTCGGCCAGCCCGGCCCGGCGCAGCTCGGCGAGGGTGGCGGCGGCGTGGTGGGGGCTGCCGTGAACGGCGCTGCGGGCGAGGTGGAGGGAGGCTCCGGTCGGTCCCCGGTGGGTGAGCCGGGCGGCCAGCGCGGCGGTGTCCTCCGGGGTGAGGTGCTCGGCTGCCTGGCCGAGGATGTCGGCGGCCTCGGTGGGGGACGCCTGCCGGTACAGGCCGGTGATGCGCTCGGCGAGGGCGGCGAGTTCGCCGGGGGAGCGGTGGCGTGGCGGGGCGGGCGCACCCTCGGGCGCCGGAGAGCGAGTCGGGGCGGTGGGCCCGGGGGCGGGGCCGGCGGGTGCGGGGTGGGGGCCGGCGTCGGCGTCGGTCGGGAGCCGGTGGACGGTGTGCTGGACGGCGTGGCGGTTGTCGCTGTGGATGTCGCGGTGGATGCCCCGGTGGGTCTCGTCCTGGCCGCCGCCCGGTATGCCGTCCGCTGCGGCATCCGGGGTGCCCGGGCCGCTCCCGGGCCGGTCCCCGCCGCCGACCCGCGGCGACGGCTGCCGCAGCCGCTCCTCCAGGTTCTTCAGTCGGTCACTCAGCTCCAGGCAGCGCGCGCCCAGACCTTCGCGCAGCATCCGGGCCTGGGTCAGCTGCCGCAGCAGCTCGCTGTCCGCCCGCTGCCGTTCGGGCAGCGACCGGACGGCTTCGACGAGCCGCCGCTCGCGTTGGCCCGCGTACTGTCCGGCCCGCAGTAATTCGTCCAACTGGGCTCTGAGTTCGAGAGCGTCCTGCTCGCTCGCGCCGACGCCCGCGTCCGGGGCGAGGGGCTGTTCCGTGTGCCGTGTACGCATGATCACCGCAACCTGTCCAACTTGACCCTGACGGCCAGTCATCCTGGCGTTGAAATACGGCGCTGGAGTTACGGCAGTGCGTCCACAGTCTTGCGAGTGGTGTCCGAGGGCGCATGAGGCGCACGGGTGGTGAGCGACCCGGCGCGCGCCCGACTACTCGTGCGCCTCCCGGTCTGAGGTGGCGGTCCCGCTCACCGCTCGGTCGCGGCGAGGCGGGCGCGGGCCTCCATGAGGGCGAAGCCGAGCAGGTTCTCGCCGCGCCACTCGGCGGGCCGCTCGGCGCGCTCGTTGTCCGCGCCGAGGCCGATGCCCCAGATCCGGTCGAGCGGGCTGGCCTCCACCAGGACCCGACGGGAGGTCGACAGCAGATAGGCGCGGAGCCCGGCGTGGCCACCGAACTTGGCGACATTGCCCGCCACGACCAGCTCGAAGCGGCCGGCGCACCAGGCCGCGTCGTCGAAGCCGCGGACCTGACGGCCCAGCTTCTTCGCCTCGGCGGCGCTCGGCGCGGCCAGGATCAGGGCGAGCGTCCCACTGTCGTCGAACATCCGGGCCTTGCCCGCCATCATCCAGTGCTCGGCGGTCCGGTACTCGACGCCGTCGACGGTGAACGGGTGCTCGGGCCACCACTGGCTCAGTGCGCCGGGGCCGAGCGACCCGTCCCGCTGCGGCTGATGGCCCCAGAACAGCAGCCATTTGGTCCGTGCGCCTGCCGCCACCGCCGCGGTCAGGGCGGCGCGGTCGCGGGCGTCGGTGGGGTTGATCGTGCGCTCGTCACTCATATCGTCATACTGACACGAAGGGGGGTGGTGCGGCGAGCGGGTTTTCCGCCGCCGGGGTGAGGGAGTGAGCGAGTGAGGGGCGAGGGGCGCCGGACTTGCCGGGGGTGTGGTTCGGCGGGGTGACGTCCTCTTCGCCTGCCGCTCCCGCTGTCGCTGGCGCTGCCGTCGAGCTGGGTGCGGGCGGCCCCGCTCCGGCCGTGGGGTGGCCTTCGGTCCGGGTGGGGTGAATCCTTTCCGGGAGTCGTCGCCTCCTATGGGCGGCTTCGGTGAGGACCGGGGCGGACGAGGAGATGGCGATGACGGTCTGGGTGGCTGTGGCGGTCGGCGTGGCGTTGACCGTGGCGTGCGGTGCGACGGTGCTGCGGAAGTGGGGGCGGCGGCGTGGCTGAGGTGCGGGAGTGGCCGGGGAGTTCGGTGGTGACCGCGGCGCAGGAGGGTGATGCGGAGGCGATCGCCGCGCTGGTCTCGGGGGCGCATCCGCATGTGCGGCGGTTCGCGCGGTCGCTCTGCGCCACGCCGGAGGACGCCGAGGACGCGGCCCAGGAGGCGCTGATCATCCTCTATCGCAAGATCGGGATGCTGCGGGCGACCGGGGCTCTGGCCTCGTGGATGTTCCGGATCGTGCGGAACGAGTGTCTTCGGCGGGCGCGTTCGACGCTGTGGGAGCGTCCGGTGGTGGGGGAGGCGCCGTTCCGGTCGGCCGAGGAGGAGGTGCTGGGGCGGCTGGAGGCCGGGCGGGTGGCGGAGGCGATCGCGGCGTTGCCGGAGGATCAGCGACGGGTCCTGGTCATGCGGGACGTCCAGGGGCTCAGCGGGCGGACGGTCGCCGATGCGCTGGGGCTCAGCACCGCGGCCATGAAGTCGCGGTTGCACCGGGCGCGGGCGACGGTCCGGGCGGTCACCGGTGGAGGGGAGTGGTGAAGGGCGGGGCCCCGGGCTTTTCCAGCCGGACGGTGGCCCGGCATCTGGGGCGGGGCGGGGTCGGATTCGGCGCGCTGGTGGGGGCGTTCGTGCTGCTGCCGGTTGCCGGGCCGGTGACGCTGTTCCTGTTGCCGCTCGGGCTGGTCGCCCTGCGCGGGTGTCCGACCTGCTGGGTGATCGGATTGCTGGAGACGGTGTCGCGGCGGCGGCTGCGGCGCGAGTGCGTCGGCGGGCGGTGCGAGTTGCGTTCCGCCGGGGCCGAGTAGGACGTCGGTCGTGGGGGGCCCCCCCCGGGGGGGCCCCCCGCCCCCGGGCCCCCCCCCCCCCCCCCCCCCCCCGCCGCCGTGGGGGGGGGGGGGGGGGGGGGGGGGGGGGGGGGGGGGGGGGGGGGGGGGGGGCCGCGGGGGGCGGTGTGGGCGGGGGGGGGGCCCCCCCGGGGGGGGGGCCCCACGACGGAGCGGGACCCAGGCCGGCCGTCAGCCGATGGAGCGGGGGAGCCGGGTCGTCAGATAGAGGACGGTGAAGGACCCCAGGAGCTGGATGCCGAGGCAGAGGGCGAGCGCGCGGTCCATGCCCAGCGTGGGGGAGAGGCTCAGATAGAGGGAGCCGAGGGTGGCCACGCCCAGGGCGAGGCTGGCCTGCTGGCCGGTGGCGAGGACGCCGCTGCCCACGCCGGCCCGCGCGGAGGGCACCTTGGCGAGGACGACGCGGAACAGCGGGGTGCCGATCAGGCCCTGGCCGATGCCGGCGAGCGCGACACCCGGGGCCATCCGCAGCGGGGAGAAGCCGTTCCAGTCGGCGAGCACGGTGACGGCCAGCGTGACCAGGCCGAGGGCCTGGACGACGGCGCCGGCGGTCAGGACCCGGCTGCCGAAGCGGCCGATCAGGCGCGGGCCGGAGAGCGAGGCGGTGAAGTAGCCGACGGCCATCGGGACCAGCGCCCAGCCCGCCGCGACCGGGCCCAGGTGCAGGCCCTGCTGGAGTGCGACCGCGATGACGAACATGAAGCCGCCGAAGCCGCCGAAGTAGGGGAGGGCGATACCGAGGCCGCGCCGCATCTCGGGGATCCGCAGCAGGGTGGGCGGCACCAGCGGTGCGCCGCCGAGGCGCTCGGCCCTCCGCTCGACCAGGGCGAAGGCGGCGGCGAACACGGGGAACAGCGCCAGCAGCAGCCAGGACCACAGCGGCCAGCCGGCGGCGCGGCCCTCCATCAGTGGCACCAGCAGGGCGAGCAGAGCGGCGGTGAGCAGCACCGTCCCGGCCACGTCGACCTTGGCGCCCTGCGGAGCGCGGCTCTCCGGGACGAAGCGCAGGGCGAGGACGAGGGCGAGCAGGGCGAACGGGACGTTCAGCAGGAAGACCGAGCGCCAGCCGGTGCCGAAGAGGTCGGCGGCGACCAGCATCCCGCCCAGCACCTGCCCGATGACCACCGAGATGCCGCCGACCGCGCCGTAGACCGAGAGGGCGCGCCCGCGCCGGGCGCCATGGGTGGCGGCGGTGATGGTGCCCAGGACCTGGGGGATCAGCAGGGCGGCCGAGGCGCCCTGCGCGGCCCGGGCGGCGACCAGGCTCCACGCTCCGGGGGCGAGTCCGCAGGCGAGCGAGGTCACGGCGAAGGCGGCCGCTCCGACGACGAAGAGGCGGCGGCGGCCGAAGAGGTCACCGAGCCGTCCGCCGAGGACGAGGAGGACGGCGAAGGCGATGCCGTACCCGGCCGCGACCAGCTCCAGGACGGCGGGTCCGGCGGCGAGGTCGTGGTCGATGGTCGGCAGGGCGACGTTCACTATGAAGAAGTCAAGCATCGGGAGGAACGCCCCGAGCAGGACGGTGACCAGTCCGGCTGTTCCGAGGGAAGGGGTGGCCGAGGAGGGGGGAGCGGAGGTGGCGGAGGTGGCTGAAGTGGCTGAGGCGGAGGTGGGGACGAGGGGCCTGGCGGCGGTCAGTTGCTGGGTCACGGTCCTACGATCCGCCCTGGCGCACCCTGGTACCAGAGTGTGCTTATCCAGGTATAAGAAGTACCTGGCAACAGGATGAGCTGTGCCGCATGCTGGTGGAATGAGTCTGACCGCCGTCACGGCGACCACCGGGAAAGTACCCGCCGACCCTCGGCGGCAACAGCTGGCGGCGTTCCTGCGCAGCCGCCGCGAGCGGATCACCCCCGAGCAGGTGGGGCTGCCGCCGACCGGCCGGCGGCGGACGCCGGGGCTGCGCCGTGAGGAGGTGGCGCAGATCGCCGCGGTCGGCGTCACCTGGTACACGTGGTTGGAGCAGGGGCGCGAGATCCAGGTGTCCGTGCAGGTACTGGACGCGGTGGCGCGAGCCCTGCTGCTCGACCCCAGTGAGCGGGCCCATCTGTTCACCCTGGCCGGCGCGGAGGATCCGGCGCCGGTGCGGGAGTGCCCGACCGTCACCCCCGCGGTCCGGCTGACCCTGGACCGCATGGCCCCCTACCCGGCCGCGGTGATCAACTCCCGCTACGACGTGCTGGCCCACAACGCGCAGTACACCGGGATCGTCGGCGATCTGGCCGCGCTGCCGCCCGAGGACCGCAATCTGATGTGGCTGGCCTTCACCCCCTCCCGCTTCCGCGAGGTGCTGGTGGACCATGAGGAGGAACGGGACGTCATGGTCGCCCGGTTCCGCTCCGGCATGGGCGACCACGGGGACGAACCCGCCTGGCGGACGCTGCTCTGCCGACTGCGCAAGGCGTCCCCGGTGTTCGACGCGGCCTGGCAGCGGCACGACGTCCTGCGGCCGGGGAACGGCTTGAAGCGGTTCCTGGTACCGGAGGTGGGACTGCTGCGACTCGACTACACCAGTCTCTGGCTCGGTCCGGCCCAGGGGCCGCGCCTGGTCGTCTACACCCCGAAGGACGAGGAGACCGCCGCGCTGCTGGCGCGGCTTCCCACCCGGCTGCCGTCGGCCGCGGCGGGAGCGGGGGTGCCGCTCGGCTGACGGCCGCCCGGAGCGGGCCAGGCCGAGGGCCAGGCAGAGTGCGGCCAGCGGGAGCTCGACGCCTCCCGCCATGATCAGCGCGGCGAGCGTCTCCTGGCCCGGCAGCGCGGTGGTGACGTCGACCAGGGCGTCGCCCGCGAGCAGCAGGGCCACCGCCGCGGCCGGCCCGACGGCCGCCGGGCCCCGGCGCCGCAGCGCGGCGTCGAGTCGGAGCAGGGCGCCGAGTTCGCACAGGTCGAAGGCGGCCCACGCGGTGTCGCCCGAGGCCACGAGCAGGGCCGCCCAGGGCAGCAGCAGGAACGCGGCGAGCGCGGGAACCCGCTCGGCGAGCGGGCCGAGCACGGGCCGGCCGGCCCGTGCGGGGCTCGGTGCGAAGGCGGGGACGAAGCCGACGGCGGCGGTGTTCATCGGACACCCCCGCCGACGACGCCGACGCGGGCCCGGACCAGCGGTGACCGCTCGGCCGCGGTACCGCCCGCCTCGACGAGCACTCCGTCGAACACGCCCTCGCCCCAGGCCAGCCAGAACTCCCCGCCGACCGTGACCACCTCGGCGGTGCGGACGACCGGGCCCGGCCGGCCGGGCAACCTGAGCAGCCGTCCGCCGGTGAACCCGACGACCGGGACCGCGCCGCCTCGCGGCAGCCGCCCCCAGGCGAGGCCCTGCCGGAAGCGGCGGCGCCCGCCCGCCCCGACCCCGGCCCAGGCGCGGGCCCCGCGCAGCAGACCGGAGGCGAGCCGGCTCGCGACCAGGACGTCCACCAACTCGTCGTGCTCGTAGATCTCCAGGGCCGCCCGCCCGCGGGACCGGCCGGCCCCGACGCTGCGCACCGACCACGGCCCGGAGGCCGGGTGGGCCGGCCCCAGCAGGCCGGCGGGCCCGACCGGAAGCAGCCCCTCGGCCGAGGCGGCCGCGGTGGTGGCACCGAGGGCCGGACCCCCGTGCGGCAGATCGGCGGAGTGCGATGCGTAGCTCGTCATGCCCTCAAGACTGGCCGTCCCGAGCGGCGTTGTCGGTAGTGCACCGATCCGAATCGGGGGTGTACCCAGCATCACCATTTCTCGGTACCGACCTTCATGGTGACGGCCGGTCACAGCGCTCTAGGCTGTCCGCCATGCTCTCCACGAAGCTGCGCCGCGCGCTCATCGGGAGCGCCGCCCGGCCTCCGTGGCCTGCGGCGCTCTGGCGGGACGCGCGGTTCCTCGCCGCCGGAATCCCGCTCTCCCTGCCCCTCTGGCTGACCGTCCTCGTCCCCAAGATGTCCCTGTTCCTCATCGGCGTGATCCTGTTCGGGCTGCGCCTGCTCTCCACCGCGCAGCGCGCCCGGCTGCGGGCGCTGCGCGGGGTCGACGTACCACCGCTGCTGCTGCCCGTCAGCACCTCGGCCGGTGTGGTGACCAGGCTGCGCACCGCCGTGGGCTGGCGTCAGGTCGGCTACCACCTGGTCGTCGCCCCGCTGGTCGCGCTCGGCGCGCTGGCCGTGCTGTGGGCGTGGGGCGCGGCCGTGGTGGCCTCGACGGTCTTCGGCTGGGCCTGGATGATGCCGCCCTCCTCGCCGGTCGCGGACAGCTGGGCCAGGCTGGACGTCCCGCTCACCGTCGGCGGCGTGCTGCTGCTGGCGGTCCTGCCCTGGGCGGTCCGACAGCTGGCCGCCCTGGACGAGGTGCTGTCGGTGCGCATGCTCGGCCCGGGGCGGACAGCGGTGCTGGAGCACCGGATCGAGGAGGTGGTGGAGAGCCGGGCCGGCCTGGTGGACGCGGTCGACGCCGAGCGCCGCCGGATCGAGCGCGACCTCCACGACGGCGCCCAGCAGCGGCTCACCTCCCTGGCGATGAACCTCGGCCTGGCCCGCCGCACCCTCAAGGACGTCCCGCCCGCGGCCATGCAGGTGATCGTCGAGGCGCACGAGGAGGCCCAGGCGGCCATCGACGAGCTGCGGGACCTCGTCCGCGGCCTGCACCCGGCCGTGCTGGAGGACCGAGGGCTGGACGCGGCGCTGTCCGGGATCGCGGCCCGCGTCCCGCTGCCGGTCCGGTTGGACGTCGACCTGGCCGAGCGGATAGCACCCACGGTCGAGGCCGTCGCCTACTTCACCGTCTCCGAGGCGCTGACCAACGTCGCCAAGCACGCCCGGGCCTCCCGGGTGGAGGTCTCGGTGCGGACGGCCGGCGGCCGGCTGCACCTGGTCGTCCGCGACGACGGCGTGGGCGGGGCGGACGCCGCCCGGGGCACCGGCCTGACCGGCCTGCGGCAGCGCACCGCCTCGGTCGACGGATCCCTGTCCCTGCTCAGCCCCGTCGGGGGCCCGACCACCATCACCGTGGAGTTGCCGTGCGCGCTGTGATCGCCGAGGACTCGGTCCTGCTCAGAGTCGGTCTGGTCAAGGTCCTGGAGGCCGTGGGCTACGAGGTGGCCGCCGCCGTCGGGGACGCCGAGGCGCTGCTCGTCGCGGTGGAGGAGCACCGTCCGCGGGTGGTGGTGGCGGACGTCCGGATGCCGCCCGGCTACTCCGACGAGGGCGTGCGGGCCGCGTTGGTGATCCGCCGGCAGTGGCCGGAGGTGGCGGTGCTGCTGCTCTCCCAGTTCGTCGAGGAGCGCTACGCCGCGGACCTGTTGACCAGCAACACCAGTGGGGTCGGCTATCTGCTCAAGCAGCGGGTGGCCAACGTCGACGAGTTCGTGGACGCCCTGCAGCGGGTCGCCGAGGGCGGGACGGCGCTGGACCCGGAGGTGGTGGCCCAGTTGCTGGTGCGGCGCCACCGGGACCCGCTGGAGCGGTTGACGCCGCGCGAGCGGGACGTGCTCGCCCTGATGGCGGAGGGCCGGTCGAACGCGGCCATCGCCGGCGCTCTGGTGGTCAGTGACAGCGCGGTGGCCAAGCACATCAACTCGATCTTCGCCAAGCTCGATCTGCCGCAGGCCGACGACAGCCACCGCCGGGTGATGGCGGTGCTGCGCTTCCTGGAGGTGGCATGAGGACGCGGGACGCCGCTCCGGCGGCGGGCGCCGGCCCGGCTCCGGGCGGTGCGCCGACGGTGGCCCGCGCACCGGCACCGGCACCGGCACCGGCACCCGGGCCCACCCCCGCCGGCCGCCGGATCTGGCGGGTGCTCGGTACCCTGGCGCTCGTCGTGGTGATGCTGACCGGTGCCGTGCAGACCTGGGCGATGGCGGTGCGGCAGCAGACCCGTTCCGAGCACACCTACGGGATCGCGGTGACCAAGGTGCGGTTGGACACCGGCCGGGCCACCGTCCGGATCAGACCCGGGCAGGAGGGCCGGGTGGTGGTCCGGCAGTTCCTGAACTGGATGGTGCGGAAGCCGGTGGTGTCGGCCATGTTCGACCAGGACGAGCTCGACGTCCGGATGTTCTGCAACCAGGTGTTCGCGGCCAGGGACATCGGGTGCGGAGCGGTGATCGAGCTGGAGCTCCCGCCCGCGGTCGCGGTGACCGGCCGGCAGTCCAGCGGCAGCATCGACATCGCCGGGGTGTCCGGTGGCATCGATCTGGTCTCCACCTCGGGGGAGGTCCGGCTGGCGGATGTGTCCGGTCCGCTGACCGTGCGCACCACCTCCGGCTCCGTGCACGGCCGGCGCCTCACCTCCCCGAGGGCCGACGCGGCCACGACCTCGGGCTCGGTGGAGCTGGGCTTCGTCACGGAGCCCTCGGCGGTGGACATCGGTGTCACCTCGGGATCGGTGAGCCTGGGGCTTCCACGCGGATCCCGCTACGACTTCGAGGGCGGTACGGCCCCCCGGGGAGGGATCGATCCCTCGCTGGCCGACAGCTCCAGCCCGCACAAGGTCAGGATCTCGGTCAGCTCCGGTTCGGTGGAGGTGTACTCAAGGGACGGTGACGCCGACGGCGGCACATGAGGACCGACCCGAGCGGTCGGGCGGGCCCCGGGCAGGGGCGGGGCGGGAGCCGTGGGGAGCTCGGTCCGGCAGCCCCCGGGGGTGGGCGCGGCGGGTGGGGGACAATGGAGAGTCCCCGAATCGCCGTCCCCGAGGTCAGCCGCGCATGACAGTCCCGCCCGCACCCACCGAGCCGAGCACCGCGACCGGCACGACCGGCGCCACCGGTACGACCGGCACCAGCACCGCGACCGGCACCACCAGCGTCGCGGCCACCACCGCAGTCACCACCGCAGTCACTGCCGACGCCACCGTGGCCGCCAGGGCCACCACCACGGCCACCGGCGAGTTCGCGCCGCTGACCGTCGGCCCGATGCGGGTCTGGCCGCCCGTGGTCCTGGCGCCGATGGCCGGCATCACCAACGCGCCGTTCCGCACCCTCTGCCGCGAGCAGAGCGGAGGCAAGGGCCTCTACGTGTCGGAGATGATCACCACCCGGGCCTTGGTCGAGCGCAACGCCAAGACCATGCAACTGATCAAGTTCGACCCGAGCGAGAAGCCGCGCTCGATCCAGCTGTACGGCGTGGACCCGGTGACCGTCGGCAAGGCGGCCCGGATGATCGCGGACGAGAACCTCGCCGACCACATCGACCTCAACTTCGGCTGCCCCGTCCCCAAGGTGACCCGTAAGGGCGGCGGCTCGGCGCTCCCGTACAAGCGCAACCTGCTGCGCGAGATCCTGCGCGAGGCCGTCTCCAACGCGGGCGACCTGCCGGTCACCATGAAGATGCGCAAGGGCATCGACGACGACCACCTCACCTATCTGGACGCCGGCCGGATCGGTGCCGAGGAGGGCGTCTCCGCGATCGCCCTGCACGGACGCACCGCCGCCCAGCACTACGGCGGCACCGCCGACTGGTCGGCGATCGCCCGGTTGCGCGAGGCCGTCCCGGCGGGGATCCCGGTGCTCGGCAACGGGGACATCTGGTCGGCGGACGACGCGGTGCGGATGATGCGCGAGACCGGCTGCGACGGTGTGGTGGTGGGCCGTGGCTGCCTGGGCCGGCCGTGGCTGTTCCGGGACCTGGTGGCGATCTTCGAGGGCGAGGTGGACTACGCCCGCCCGACCTTCGCCGATGTGGCGCGGGCGATGGTCCGCCACGCGCAGCTGCTCGGCGAGTGGCTGGGCGACGAGACCCGCGGCGTGATCGACTTCCGCAAGCACGTCGCCTGGTACACCAAGGGCTTCTCGGTGGGCTCGGAGCTGCGGGTGAAGCTGGCGAACTCGTCCTCGTTGGCCGAACTGGCCGAAACCCTGGCCCTGGTGGAGCAGTCGCAGAGCTGGCCGGCCGGTGCCGACGGCCCGCGGGGGCGGACCAGTGGCAACAACCGCGTGGTTCTGCCGGAAGGCTGGTTGGACGATCCGTACGACTGCGCCCGACCGGGCGAAGACGCCGAATCGGACACCTCTGGCGGATGATCTGTACGGGGTGGCGAAGACAGCCCTCTCGGGCCCCTGGCCACTCCGTACCAGCCCTCTTGGCCACTCTGGACAAGAGGGCTCCTTTTTGGCATTGAAATATCACGGAGCGAGCACGTTTCTGGACGCAGTGCGACGATGGGCGGAGTCGGGCTACGCCCGATCGGTGAGATGTGTCCGTGACGCTTGCCACATGCCCCGCATGACCGAGAGGTCCGACAGGACGAAATGAACAAGTCGGAGGCGGATCGCTTCCCGAAGGGGGGCGGCGACGGATCGACACTGAGGGTGCAGGAAATCAAGCCGGGCCGTCAGGTCGGGTGCCCGGTGGCTACCGTGTGTTCCGGATATGTGATCTTCCGGTTTCTCCGCCTTCAAGACTTGAACGCTTGCTAGCGTCATCCGGACGATTTCGCCTCCAGAGGTGAACACCATTCGATGCATTCGATCTAGCGGGTTAGCTGCTGCTCCTGGCCACGTACGGCCTATTGGCGGCGCAGAAGTGCCTTCGAAATGGGTATGTTCTCCGGCGTCAGGGCAACCGTGCGCGAGGAGACCGACCCGTGGCGTCCCAGCAGAAGTTTGTTTACTCCTTCACTGAAGGAAACAAGGACCTCAAGGATCTTCTTGGCGGCAAGGGCGCGAACCTGGCCGAGATGACGAACCTGGGCCTCCCCGTCCCTCCGGGGTTCACGATCACCACCGAGGCGTGCAAGGTCTTCCTGGAGACCGGTACCGAGCCCACCTCGCTGCACGAGGAGATCAGCGCCCATCTGGACGCGCTCGAGCAGACGATGGGCAAGCAGCTCGGCCAGCCCGACAACCCGCTGCTCGTCTCGGTGCGTTCGGGCGCCAAGTTCTCCATGCCCGGCATGATGGACACCGTCCTGAACATCGGCCTCTCGGACGCCTCGGTGGCCGGCCTGGTCGCGCAGTCCGGCAACGAGCGCTTCGCCTGGGACTCCTACCGCCGCCTGGTCCAGATGTTCGGCAAGACCGTGCTGGGCGTCGACGGCGAGCTGTTCGAGGAGGCCCTGGAGGAGGCCAAGCACGCCAAGGGCAGCACCAGCGACCTCGACCTCGACGCCGCCGACCTGAAGCAGCTGGTCGAGGTGTTCAAGGGCATCGTCGAGCGCGAGACCGGCCGGGCCTTCCCGCAGGACCCGCGCGAGCAGATGGACCTCGCCATCCACGCCGTCTTCCACTCCTGGAACGGCGACCGGGCCCGGCTCTACCGCCGCCAGGAGCGCATCCCGAACGACCTGGGCACCGCGGTCAACGTCTGCACCATGGTGTTCGGCAACCTCGGCGAGGACTCCGGCACCGGCGTCGCTTTCACCCGCGACCCCTCCACCGGCGCCCAGGGCGTCTACGGCGACTACCTGTCCAACGCCCAGGGCGAGGACGTCGTCGCGGGCATCCGCAACACCCTGCCGCTGTCCGAGCTCGAGAACCTCGACAAGAAGTCGTACGACGAGCTCATGACGATCATGCAGACGCTCGAGAACCACTACCTCGACCTCTGCGACATCGAGTTCACCATCGAGCGCGGCAAGCTCTGGATGCTGCAGACCCGGGTCGGCAAGCGCACCGCCGCGGCCGCCTTCCGCATCGCCGTCCAGCTGGTCGACCAGGGTCTGATCGACCTCGACGAGGCCCTGATGCGGGTCACCGGCGGCCAGCTCTCGCAGCTGATGTTCCCGCGGTTCGCCCCCAACTCCGAGTCCAAGCAGATCGCCAGGGGCCTCGCCGCCTCGCCCGGCGCCGCGATCGGCAAGATCGTCTTCGACTCCTACACCGCGGTGAAGTGGTCGCGCTCCGGCGAGAAGGTCATCCTGGTCCGCCGCGAGACCAACCCGGACGACCTGGACGGCATGATCGCCGCCGAGGGCATCCTCACCTCGCGCGGCGGCAAGACCTCGCACGCCGCCGTCGTCGCCCGCGGCATGGGCAAGACCTGTGTCTGCGGCGCCGAGGAGCTCGAGGTCGACACCAAGCGCCGCCGGATGACCACCGCCGACGGCCTGGTGCTGGAGGAGGGCGACGTCGTCTCGATCGACGGCGCGACCGGCCGGGTCTACCTCGGCGAGGTACCCGTGCTCCCCTCCGCGGTGGTGGAGTACTTCGAGGGCACCCTGCACGCCGGCGCCGACGTCCAGGGCGGTCTGGTCCAGGCCGTGCACCGGCTGATGTCCCACGCCGACGTCCGCCGCCGCCTCGCGGTGCGCGCCAACGCCGACAACTCCGAGGACGGCTCGCGCGCCCGCCGCTACGGGGCCCAGGGCATCGGCCTGTGCCGCACCGAGCACATGTTCCTCGGTGAGGAGCGCCGCAAGGAGGTCGAGCACCTGATCCTCGCGGACAACGACAAGGACCGCGAGGCCGCGCTCTCCACCCTGCTGCCGCTGCAGAAGGGCGACTTCCTGGAGCTGTTCCAGGCGATGGACGGACTGCCCGTCACCGTCCGCCTGCTCGACCCGCCGCTGCACGAGTTCCTGCCGGACATCACCGAGCTGTCGGTGCGCGTCGCCCTCGCCGAGGCCCGCAAGGACCCGAACGAGAACGACCTGCGCCTGCTCCAGGCGGTGCACAAGCTGCACGAGCAGAACCCGATGCTCGGCCTGCGCGGTGTCCGCCTCGGCCTGGTCATCCCCGGCCTGTTCGGCATGCAGGTCCGTGCCATCGCCGAGGCCGCCGCCGAGCGCAAGCTGGCCGGGGCGGACCCGCGTCCCGAGGTCATGATCCCGCTGGTCGGCACCGTCCAGGAGCTGGAGCTGGTCCGCGACGAGTGCGAGCGCGTGCTCGCCGAGGTCTCCCAGTCCACCGGCGTCCAGCTGGACATCAAGCTCGGCACCATGATCGAGCTGCCGCGCGCCGCCGTGACGGCCGGCCAGATCGCCGAGGCCGCCGAGTTCTTCTCCTTCGGCACCAACGACCTCACCCAGACGGTCTGGGGCTTCTCCCGCGACGACGTCGAGGCGTCCTTCTTCACCGCCTACCTGGAGAAGGGCATCTTCGGGGTCTCGCCGTTCGAGACCATCGACCGCGACGGTGTCGGCGCGCTCGTGAAGCACGCCGTCGAGGCCGGTCGGGCCACCCGCCCCGACCTCAAGCTCGGCGTCTGCGGCGAGCACGGCGGCGACCCGGAGTCGGTGCACTTCTTCCACGAGGTGGGGCTGGACTACGTCTCCTGCTCCCCCTTCCGGATCCCGGTGGCGCGGCTGGAGGCCGGCCGCGCCGCCATCGAGACTGCGGGCAGCGACTCGCGCTGAGTGCCGGGGGCTCGTCATGAGCCCCTCGGCACGGTCGAATCGCTGACCGTGTCCCCTCCATCGGGGAGGGGCGTACACCGGAGCTCGGCGCAGGAGAACCGGCGTACGTGAAGCGGCCGGGGCGGGAACGGACAATGGCGTCCGTACCCGCCCCGGCCGCATGCTTTTCCCTCCCGGCCCCGCCCCCGAGGACCCGACCCGCACCGAGGCCCCGCCCCGTCCGGCCGGACCCCGCCCCGGACCCCACCCCGGACCCCACCCCGGACCCCACCCCGGGCCCCACCCGGGCCCGCCGCCCTCACCGCCCACGGCCGGGCGACCGGGTGCCCGATGTGGTACCGACCACGCGTGTGGCTGGCCCGGCCCCGGCCCGCCGGCTGCCAAGCTGGGCCCATGACCAGCAGAAACCGCCTGTGGACCGCTCTCGCCGCGCTGATCTGCGTGCTCGCCGCCGCGGTCGGCTACCTGCTCTCGGACGGCACCGGCGACAGCGCGCCCAGGACCGCCGCGACCGCCGCCTCCACCCCCGGCCCGACCGCGGCCTCGACCGGCCCGGTGGCGCCGAAGCCCAGCGCGCCCCGGCCCTCGGCCCCCGCCACCCCGCCGGCGACGGCCGCCGGCACCGGCTGGGTGCCGACCGACCCGGCGTTGGCCGACGTCTGCCGCACCAGGCTCCCGGACCAGGCCCGCGACACCCTCGGCCTGATCGCCAAGGGTGGCCCCTACCCCTACCGCTCGGACGGCATCGTCTTCGAGAACCGGGAGAGCCGCCTCCCGCGCAGGACCTCGGGCTACTACCACGAGTTCACCGTCGTCACCCCCGGCTCCGGCGACCGGGGTGCCCGCCGGGTGGTCACCGGGGGCTCCGGCGAGCAGTACTGGACCGCGGACCACTACTCCACCTTCCAGGAGATCGACTCCCGCTGCTGAGGGGCGGGGGCCGGCCCGGGCTGAAAGTGCTTTCCGCCGGGGGCTTCATGCCGCGATTCCGTGCCCGTCGAACTGTCCGCGGCCGAGGCGCTGGGCCTCGCCGCCGGAGCGCGTGCCGCCGCCCGGGCACCGCAACTGGCACCGCGGCTGGTGCCCACCCGGTACGGCGCCACCTTCGCGGTGGGCTTCTCGCTCTACGGCTTCGGCCTCGGCTACGCCCGATGGGCAGACATGGGCCGACATGGGCCGGCTGTCCGGCTGTCCGGCTTGCCGGGTGTGGCCTCGCGGTGGTCGGCGGCGCCCTGGGGGCCGTTGTGGCCCGTCGCGGCGGCGTGGCGAGGAGCTGGACGTCCGGTCTCGGCGGGCCGATGACCCGCGGGGTGGTGCTGGACTTCGGCGGAGCCCTCGTGGTGGCCTCCGCCGTCCGCCTGCTGGGTGCCGATCCGCGGGGGACGTTCGGCAGCGCCGGCGTCACGGCCGGGGTGCTGTTCCGGCCGGCGGTGGCGCGCGTGAACGCCCGGATCCGCCGCGAGGCGGAGGGCGCCTGATGTCGGGGCCCGATCTGCTGCTCCAGCATCCCACCCGGCTCACGGTGGTGGCGTTCCTCGGCGGTCGCGTCGAGGCCGAGTCCTCCGCCGTCGAGGACTACTGCCAGGTCTCCGACCCGGTTCTCGGCAAGGCGGCGAGGGCGCTGGAGGAGGCCGGCCACCTGTCGGCGAAGAAGGGCTGCGTCGGCAAGCGTCCACGCACCTGGCCGGCCGCCGCCCGGGCTGGTCGCCGGGCGCCCGCCGACCATCCGGGCGTCGTCCTGCAGCAGTTGGCGGCGGCGGCCGAGGCGGCCGGACGGGGGACGGGCGAGCGGCGGCCATGACCCGCCGGGCCGCGAGACCCAACCGCGTGACCGGGCCGCGAGACCCAACCGCGTGACCGGACCGCGAGACCCAACCGCGTGACCGGATCGCTCCGGCACGTCACCGGGCCCGCCGCCAGGTGACGCGGCGATGGGGCCCGTGCGGACCGGCCGTGAGCAGCACGGCCAGCTCGTGCAGCACCGGCCCCGGGTCGCGGCGCAGTTGGACCGGGGTGGTGCGGACGACGGGGAGTCCGGCGGCGGTCAGCCGGTTGGCCCGGGCCAGGCTCCGCTCGTGGTCGGCCGGACGCAGGTGCCAGGCCCGGGAGTCGATCTCCAGGGCGACGCAGGACTGCGGCCAGTACGCGTCCGGAACGGCCAGGAACCGCCCGTCCAGGAAGAGCACCGGGTTCCAGAGCGGTTCGGGGAGTCCGGCGCGGCGCACCGCGTCCCGGGCCTCGCCCTCGACCACCGACCGCACTCCGGCCGACAACTCCTCCACCACCCCGGTCAGCCCGGTCAGTTCGCGGGCGTCCGGCCGGGCGAGCAACTGGTCCAGCAGCTCGCCGAGTTCGCAGTGCCGCCGCTGGACGGCCTCGGCGCAGAGCGCGCGGAACCGGCGCCGCCCGCTCTCCCGGGGCGCGAGGTCGGCCAGGGCCCGGGCGACCGAGGTGCTCCAGAGCCCGTCGTCGCGCTCGAAGCCGCCGGGCATCGCCCCGCCCGCGCGGTGGATGCGGACGAACTCCCGGTCGGCGACCCGTCGCCGACCGGGGATCAGGACGTCCACCTCGGCGAGGTCCGCCGGGTGCCCGGCGGAGGGGAGGCCGGCGTCGGCCAGTACCGCCGCCCCGGTGAGCAGCACCTCCCCGGCCTGCGGCGCGGGCCGCCCTTTGGGACCCGCGTAGGCGAGTGCGGCCCGCAGCCGCTGATGCGGGGTCAGCCGGCCGGTCTGCAGGCAGATCACCCGGGGCAGCACCCGCTGCCACGGTCCACCGGGCCGCAGCCGGTGCGCGATGGTCCCGGACGGCACTCCGAGTCCACGCAGTTGGGCATGGGTGACGATGTGCTGCTGGTCGGCGCCGACCAGCAGCAGCGGACCGACGGCCGGCCGGGTGACGGCCCGCGCGCGAGCGGCGACGGTCGGGCGCGGAACGGCGGCCCCGGCGACGATCGGAGTGGCGGGCGGAGCGACGGGGAGGGTGACGGGCGGAGCGGTGACCGGAGCGGCGAGGGTCATGGCGAGGTGTTTCCCGCCCGGTTCGGATGTATGCGAAATATCGCCCGCCCGGGGCATGACCGGTCAAACCGGGTTGACGTCGCGCCCGTGCGACCGGTGGGCTTGGTGCCCACGATGACGATTCCTCACCCCGGCCCCGCGCTCGACGCGCTCCAGGGCCTCTCCGTCGGCGACGCCCTCGGCGCGCAGTTCTTCGTTCCCGCCACCGCGCGGACCCACCCCGCCGCCCGTACCACCCCGCCCGGCCCGTGGCCGTGGACGGACGACACCGAGATGGCGTGCTCGGTGTACGCCGCGCACACCGAGCGCGGCGCGATCGACGTGTACGACCTCACCCACGCCTTCGCCCGCCGGCACGACTTCGACCGGGGCTACGGCCCGGCCGCCAACCGGCTGCTGCGGCTGGTCCGGGAGGGCGGCGACGCCCGGGAGCTGGCCTCGGCGCTCTTCGACGGCCAGGGGTCGTACGGCAACGGCGCCGCGATGCGGGTCGCCCCGCTCGGGGCGGCGTACGCGGCCGACCCGGCGGCGGCGGTGCGGCCCGCCGTCGAGACGGCGCTGATCACCCACACCCACCCGCAGGCGGTGGACGGCGCGGTCGCCGTCGCGGTGGCCGCGGCCTTCGCGGCCCGGGCCCGCGGTACCCGCCCCTCGCCGGAGGACTTCCTGGAGTCGGTCCTCGGGCTGACCCCGCGCGGCGCCGTCCACGACGGCCTGGCCGAGGCGGTCGCCCTGCTCGCCGAACCGGACCTCACGGTGGCGGCGCGGGTGCTCGGCAACGGCAGCCGGACCAGCGCCGCCGACACCGTCCCGTACGCGCTGTGGTGCGCGGCCCGACACCTCGCCGACTATCCGGCGGCGGTCCGGACGGCGGTGGCCGCCGGCGGGGACGCGGACACCGTCGCCGCGATCACCGGTGGCGTGGTCGCCGCGCACACCGGGACGGCCGGCATTCCCGCGGCCTGGCTGGCCGCCCGGGAGCCGCTGCCCGCCTGGGCCTTCACCGAGCCGGGCAGCGTGTCCGCGGGGCGGGGCCGCGCGGAGATGCTGGTGCCGCGCCCGTGCCCGGTGCCGGACGTGCTGTGGACGGAGGAGCAGTGGCAGCGGCTGCGCACCGGGCCCGGACCGCTGGTCGGGGACAGCCGCATGGCGGTGCGCACCCGGGAGGGCACGCTCCGGCTCTGCGGTCCGGACGGCCACCCGCGGTGGGAGCTGACGGTGGTGCCGGAGCGGGCCGGCCGGCGGCCGGTCTCCGCCGTGGTCGAGGTCTGCCCCGCCCGCGCGCCCGGACCGGACGAGGACCGGGGTACCGGTCTGCTGGCGCGGCTGCTGCGGGCCGCCGTCACCGGTGGGCCGGTCGAGGACTGACACCCGGCCGGATCCGTGCCGGACCCGGTGCGGGTCCGGCACGGTCGCCGAACCATCGGTCCGCGAACCACCGGCCCGAGAAACAGCCCCGGATCCGGAACCGGACCCGAAACCGGACCCGAGGAGCGGCCCCGAAAGCCGAGCCCGGAACCGGACCCGGCCGCGGCCTGCGGAACCGACCTTCCCGGAGGAGTCCTCAGGCCGTGATCAGATGCCCCGCACCGCCGCCGTGTCTAAGGCACTCCTGGTTGATCGCCGGATCCGGGGCGCTCGGCGAGGTCGCGGCGGCGATCCGCAGCTCGATGATGTCCCGCACGGCGGGCCACTCGCTGTCCAGGATCGAGTAGAACGCGGTGGACCGGACCACCCCGTCCAGCCCGCGCGAGTGCGCCCGGCGGACGCCCTCGGCGGTCGCGCCCAGCCGTTCGATGGCGGCCCGCGACCGCAGGTTGCGGGCGTCGGCCCGCAGCGAGATCCGCTGCACGCCCCACACCTCGAAGGCGTGCCGCAGCATCAGCAGCTTCGCCTCGGTGTTGATGCCGGTGCCCTGGGCGCGCGGCGACAGCCAGGTGTTGCCGATCTCGGCGGCGTCCGGGACGGCCGTGGCCGGGTCGCCGAACGGCACGCCGGGAACCGGCGGCCAGACGAGCGGCCCCTGCCAGTAGTCGAGTTCCAGGAACCGGGTGGAGCCCACCACGCGGCCGTCGGCCTGGTTCACCGTCGCGAACGGCAGCGACCGGCCGGAGGCTTGGTCCGCCAGGGCACGCGCGATGTACTCCCGGGCGGCTTCCAGCCCGTGCGGGACGGGAGTGAAGGCGTAGGTCGTACGGTCCTCGGCGCCGGCCTGGGCGAGGGCCTCGGCATGGTGTGCGGCGAGGGGCTCCAGCCGCACGGTGCGGCCGGTGAGGATGAGAGGTACGGGCACGGAACCTTCGGTCCTTCGGCGGTCGGAGGGTGCTGGCCCGTGCCGGGGTGCGGCGAGGGCCAGCGGAGGACGGTTCGCCCCGCTCCGGAGTGCGCCCACCGGTGCCCGCGCACGCCGGAGGCCGGTCGAGCGGGGCGGGGAGCGGCGGCCCGGAGTCGGGCAGCGCGGTGCCGGAACGGACACGGGTCGACGGACCGGTCCGGCGGGATGAGCGAGGGGACAGTGTGCGTCCGCGATATGGCCGAAGAGGAAACGAGAGCGCGAAGGGAAGCAGGCGGCCAGGTGAAGGCAAGATGCGTCGTGGGTGACTGGCCGAGCACCGGTCCGGGTCGTGATCGACGGCGTTACGGACGACGTGACGACGACGCGACGATGCGAGGCAGCGAGAGGACGATACCCGTCAGAAGGCAATGCGTCACTTCGCGGCACACGAATGGCCGTCGAGGCCGGTCCGGGGCTTGTGGCGGCGACCGTTCGCACCCCCCTGACCAGGGCGTTCCGGGTCGGGTGCGATCATGGTCCGGTCGCGCTCGCGGGGGCGCGCGAGGGCCGGGAACGGGAAACGGGCCCGCCGCGGCGGGAATTCCGGCGGCGTTCCGCACGCTGGACGAGGAGAGCCGGGCAGCAGTCCCAGCGCGGGCAGCCGCGCGGGGCGTGCGCGGCGAACCGCGACGAGGAAAGAAACGGGGTGTGGGTGAGCGGTGCGTGATCCCCAGGCGCTGTACGAGCTGGACCAGCAGGGTGTGGCCGCCGTGGCCGCGGCGAGGGCCGCGCTGGCGGACACCGGTGCCGGCCTGGTGCTGCTCCACCACTTCGAGGGCTTCATGGACGCCGGCGAGGCGGGCGCCCAGGTGGTCGACCACCTGCTGGAGACCGGCGGGCCGCAGGTCGTCGCCCGGTTCGACCACGACCGCCTGGTGGACTACCGGGCCCGGCGCCCCGCGATGCTCTTCGACCGTGAGCACTGGTCGTCCTACGAGCCGCCGGAGATCCTCCTCCAGCTGCTCCACGACGCGGCCGGCGCCCCGTTCCTGCTGCTCACCGGGCCGGAGCCGGACGTCGAGTGGGAGCGTTTCGCCGCCGCCGTCCGGGAGCTGGTCGAGCGCTTCGACGTCCGGCTGGCGCTCGACTTCCACGGCATCCCGATGGGCGTGCCGCACACCCGCCCGGTCGGCCTGACCCCGCACGGCAACCGGCTGGACCTCGCGGCCGGTTACCCGCAGTGGTTCGAGCAGGCGCAGGTTCCGGGCAGTGCCCAGGCGCTGCTGGAGTACCGGCTGGCCGAGGCCGGGCACGACGTGCTGGGCTTCGCCGCGCACGTGCCGCACTACGTGGCGCGCTCGGCGTACCCGGCGGCCGCGGTGCTGATCCTGGAGGCCGTCCAGTCGGCCACCGGCCTGGTGCTGCCCGGCACGCTGCTGCGCGAGCGGGTGGACGAGGTGTACGCCGACATCGAGGAGCAGTTGGCGCAGGGCGACGGCGACCTCCGCTCGGCGATCCGCGGCATGGAGGGCCAGTACGACGCGGTGGCCGGTTCGCAGAGCCGGGAGAGCCTGTTGGCCGAGCCGGTGGACCTGCCGTCCGCGGACGAGCTGGGCCGCCGCTTCGAGCAGTTCCTGGCCGAGCACGAGCGCGGGCCGGAGTAGGCCCCGGAGCAGGGCCGAGCAAGGTTCAGGCCGAGCAAGGAGCAGGCCGGAGCGACCGGCGGGGCGACCCCGGGCGGCCCCGGGCGACGGACAGCGTCGCCCGGGGCCGCCCGCTGTGTCCGGGCGTGCCGCACGCCCGCTGCCGCGGTCTGCCGCGCCGCCGCCGAAATTCCCGGCTCCGGGCGGGAGCGATCGGCACCGCCCGTCCGTTGGGGTCTGCGGTGCCCGGGGGACGGGCCGTCGTAGGGAGATTGCCAGCTGCTCCTACCGGGGGGTTCCCGTGTCACTGTCCGTACGCCCGATCGGCACGCTCGGCGGCGTGTTGAGCGCGGGCCTCGCCGCCGTCCTGGTCGCCGGGTGCTCCGGTTCGTCCGGTTCGGAGACCGTCGCCGCGGCCGCCGCGGGCGGCTCGGCACCGCCGCGCGCCACCGCCACCGGGCCCGCACCGACGCCCACGCCCACGCCCACCCCGACGCCGACCGGGCCGTACGTGGCGCTGGGCGACTCCTACACGGCGGGCCTGAAGATCAGCCCTCAGGTGGGCGAGCCGAAGGGCTGCTCCCGCTCGGCGGTCAACTACCCCTCGTTGGTGGCCCAGGCACTCGGCCTGGCGGGCGAGCGGTTCCGCGACGTCAGTTGCAGCGGCGCCCGGACCGGCGACCTCACCGGCGCCCAGAGCACCGACGGCGGTGTCAATCCGCCGCAGCTGGACGCGCTCACCCCGGCCACCCGGCTGGTGACCGTCGGGATCGGCGGCAACGACGCCGGGTTCATGGAGGTCGTCGGCCAGTGCGCCAAGGAGAACCTGGTGGACGCGATCAAGGGACTGGTCGGTTCGGACCGCGCGTCGGCGCCCTGCCGGGACTCCTACGCGGCCGCCGACGGCGGGGACCAGGTGCAGCGCAAGGTGGACACCGCCGGCGAGCGGCTCGGCGACACCCTCAAGGAGGTCAAGCGGCGGTCCCCGCAGGCCAGGGTCTACGTGGTCGGCTACCCGGCGCTGCTGCCCGCCGACCCGGCGAGCTGCGTGCCGGTGCTGGGATCGACCGTCGCGGGCGGGGACCTCGGCTTCCTGGTGGAGAAGGAACAGCAGCTCAACGCCATGCTCAAGCGCCGGGCGGAGGCTGCCGGAGCGGTGTTCGTGGACCTCACCGGGCCCTCGGCCGGCCACGACATGTGCGCGGGCGAGGCCAGTCGCTGGGTGGAGCCGCCGTTCCCCGCGCACGGCCTGGCGGCGATCCACCCCAACGCCAAGGGGCAGGAGGGCGCCGCCGCGGCCGTCCTCAAGGCGCTGCGGGGCTGACCGGGGCCCGGGCACCCGCTCCGGCGCACCCACCCGCCTGGCCCGCGCACCCGCTCCGGCCCGCCCGCCCGCCCGCCGGGCCCCGGCCCCTCCCGTCCCGCCCCGGCCGCCTCCACGGGCCCGTCGGCGGGCGCCCCAGGGTTCACGCCCCGGCCCGCGCGCGGTCGCGCGCGGCACACTTCGCGTGTCACAGCCGCGGCGTACCGTGAGGGGCATATGGACGACACCGCGCACCGCCTCCCCGCCGCCCCGACCCCGACCCCGTTCGACCGCGCCGCCGAGGCCCGCTGGGTGCCCGAACCGGACAAACGCCCCGGCCGGACGGCGTTCCAGCGCGACCGTGCCCGGGTGCTCCACTCCGCCGCCCTGCGCCGGCTGGCCGGCACCACCCAGGTGGTCGCCCCGATGCGCAGCGACTTCCCCCGTACCCGGCTGACCCACTCGCTGGAATGCGCCCAGGTCGGACGGGAGTTGGGCGCGGCGCTCGGCTGCGACCCGGACCTCGTCGAGACGGCGTGCCTGGCCCACGACATCGGCCACCCGCCGTTCGGCCACACCGGCGAGGAGGCGCTCGACCAGGCCGCCGAAGCCTGCGGCGGCTTCGAGGGCAACGCCCAGTCGCTGCGGATCCTGACCCGTCTTGAGCCCAAGCGCTTCGCCCCGCAGGACGGGACGCCGGCCCGGCTGGCCCCCTGGCCCGGCCGCAGCGTCGGCCTCAACCTGAGCCGCGCCGCCCTGGACGCCGCCACCAAGTACCCGTGGCCGCACGGCGCCCACCCCACCGACCCGGCCTCGCCCAAGTACGGCGTCTACGCCGACGACCTGCCGGTCTTCCGCTGGCTGCGGGCCGGCTCGCCCGAGGGGCGCAAGTGCTTCGAGGCCACCGTGATGGACTGGTCCGACGACGTCGCCTACTCGACCCACGACGTCGAGGACGGCCTCCAGGCCGGCCACATCGACCCGCTCGCGCTGCGCGCCCCGAGCGAGCGGTCCGAGCTGTTCAAGGTCGCCGAGCGCTACGCCCGGGACGCCGAGCCCGAGGAGCTGGCGGACGCCCTGGACCGGCTGCTCGACAAGGACTGGTGGCCCGAGTCGTACGACGGCACCGCCCGCGCCCGGGCCGGGCTCAAGGACCTCACCAGCCAGCTCATCGGCCGGTTCTGCCTGGCCGCCGAACAGGCCACCCGGGCCCGCTACGGCCCCGGCCCGCTGACCCGGTACGAGGCCGAGCTGGTGGTGCCGCGCGAGGTCCGGCTGGAGTGCGCGGTGCTCAAGGCGGTCGCCGTCCGGTACGTGATGCAGCGCGACGAGCAGGCCCAGCTGCGGGCCAGGCAGCGGATCGTCATCGCCGAACTGGCCGAGGTCCTCACCCGGCGCGCCCCCGAGGTGCTGGACCCGGTGTTCGCCGCGATGTACGAGGAGGCGGAGGACGACCGCGCGGCGCTGCGCACGGTGGTCGACCAGATCGCGACCCTCACCGACGCCTCCGCGCTGGCCCTGCACGCCCGGCTGACCGGCCCGGCCCGGTCCTGAGCGGATCCGGGCCCGTGCCGACCGGCCCGGGCCCGCCCCAACCGGCCCTGAGTGACGGTGCCGGTCGGCCAGGTCGGAAGACCCGGCCGCCCCAGTAGACTTCCGGGGTGGCCGGGCGGATCAGGGACGAAGACGTACAGGCGGTGCGGAGCGCGCTGCCGATCGACGCGGTGGTCGGCGACTACGTACAGCTGACCAACGGTGGCGGCGGCGAGTACAAGGGCGTCTGCCCCTTCCACGACGAGAAGTCCGCCTCCTTCTACGTCAATCCGGCCAAGGGCGTCTTCCACTGCTTCGGCTGCCAGGAGAACGGCGACACCATCGCCTTCCTGATGAAGATCGAGCACTTCACCTTCGCCGAGGCCGTCGAGCGGATGGCGACCCAGGCCGGCATCACCCTGCGTTACGAGGAGGGTGGATACAGCCCCCGGCACCAGCAGGGCGAGCGGACCCGGCTGGTCGAGGCGCACAAGGTGGCCTCCGCCTGGTACCAGGAGCAGCTCGCCTCGCCCGAGGCCGAGATCGGCCGCCGCTTCCTGGCCGAGCGCGGCTTCGACGAGGAGTCCGCGCGGACCTTCGGTGTCGGCTACGCCCCGGTCGGCTGGGAGCACCTGGTGCGCTACCTGCGCGGCAAGGGCTTCACGGACAAGGAGATCCTCCTCGGCGGCCTGGCCTCGCAGGGCCAGCGCGGCGGTCTGATCGACCGGTTCCGGGGGCGGCTGGTCTGGCCGATCCGGGACATCGCGGGCGAGGTGATCGGCTTCGGCGCCCGGCGGCTGCGCGAGGACGACAACGGTCCGAAGTACCTCAACACCCCCGAGACGCCGATCTACAAGAAGTCGAACGTGCTCTACGGCATCGACCTGGCGAAGAAGGAGATCGCCAAGTCCGGCCGCGCGGTGGTGGTCGAGGGCTACACCGATGTGATGGCCTGCCACCTGGCCGGGGTCACCTCCGCCGTGGCGACCTGCGGCACCGCCTTCGCCGAGGACCACATCAAGATCATCCGCCGGCTGCTGATGGACACCTCGCAGTACCGGGGCGAGACCGTCTTCACCTTCGACGGCGACGCGGCCGGCCAGAAGGCCGCGCTGCGGGCCTTCGAGGACGACCAGAAGTTCGCCGCCAAGACCTCGATCGCGGTCAGCCCCGGCGGCATGGACCCGTGCGAGCTGCGGCTGGCCAAGGGCGACGACGCGGTTCGCGAACTGATCGACAACCCCGTCCCGCTCTTCGAGTTCGCCCTCAACTCGGCCGTCGCCAAGCACCGGGTGGACACGCCCGAGGGCCGGTCGGCGGCGCTGGAGGAGGCGGCGCCGATCGTCGCCAGGATCAAGGACCGCTCGATCCAGCACGAGTACGCCGTCCGGCTGGCCGGCATGCTCGGCATCCTGGACGAGCCGTTCGTGGTCCGCCGGGTGGCCCAGCTGGCCCGCTGGGACCGCGAGCGCCAGCAGAACCCCCGGGCCCACGGCCAGCGCCGCCCCGAACCGGCGCAGCCGGTCGGCCCGGCCCGGCCCGTCTTCGCCCTCAACCCGCGCGACCCGGCCCAGTTCGTCGAGCGCGAGCTGCTCAAACTCGCCCTCCAGCATCCGGACCTGGTCTCGCCGGCCTTCGACAACTACGCCGAGGACGAGTTCCCCACCCCGCCCTACACCGCCGTCCGGCGGGCCGTCGGCCAGGCCGGCGGCGCCGCGTACGGGGCCACCCTGGCCGACTTCACCAGCGTGGTGCGCGAGGTCTGCCCGGACGACCGGGTGCGTTCGCTGGTCACCGAGCTGACCGTGGAGCCGGTGCGCTCGCGCCGCAAGGTGGACGCCGTCTACGCGGGGGAGTTCCTGGTCAAGCTGCGGCTGCTGGCCGTGGACCGGCGGGTCGACGAGGTCCGCGCCCACCTCCAGCGCCTCGGCAACCGCGCCGCCCCGGAGGACCTGCACGCCGTGCAGACCGAGCTGTGGCAGCTCCAGCAGTACGGGCAGTCCCTGCGCAGCGGCGGCTCCGCCGCGCTCTAGGTGTATTGACCCGGTGCCTGTGCCGGCGCCCGCCCGGTGCCCGCTCGCGGCCCGTTCAGAAAGTCCTCGCACGAGTCTCGGCCACGGAGTGTGGCGTGCCGCACACTGGAGGGCGTCCTGCCTCCGTACAGCGCGGGTCCGCCAGAGTCGCGCCCGCCCAGAGGGGATGCCCGTGGACCGAGGCCCCGCCGCGACCGCCCAGCCGACCACCGATCCGCTCGTCCCGCCCGTCCCGACTCCGCCGTACGACGGCACCGCCGCCCCGCCGGAGGACCACGGCCGGGCCGGGGCGCCGCCCGCGGACGGCGCGCGCGTGCCCGCCCGGGGCCGCCCGTCGGGGCACCCCGAGGCCGAGGGGAGGGGCGGCCCCGAGGAGACCGAGGACGGCGCCGCCGAGGACGCCGCCGGTGCCGGCCGGGAGGAGCCGGAGGAGGACCGGGAGGACCCGGCCGGTCCGCGGCGCCCGCCGGCCGACCCGAGCGGGCCCGCCGCCGACCTGCTCCGCCAGTACCTCCGCGAGATCGGCCGGATCCGGCTGCTCACCGCCGCGGAGGAGGTCGAACTCGCCCGCCGGATCGAGGCCGGCCTCTTCGCCGAGGAACGGCTGCACCGCGCACCCCCGCCCGCCGACCGGCTGGCCGCCGAACTCGGCACCCTGGTCCTGATCGGCCGCCTCGCCAAGCGTCGGCTGATCGAGGCCAATCTGCGGCTGGTGGTCTCCGTCGCCAAGCGCTACATCGGCCGCGGCCTCACCCTGCTGGACCTGGTCCAGGAGGGGAACCTCGGCCTGATCCGGGCGGTGGAGAAGTTCGACTACGCCCGGGGCTACAAGTTCTCCACCTACGCGACCTGGTGGATCCGCCAGGCGATGAGCCGCGCCCTGGCCGACCAGGCCCGGACGATCCGGGTGCCGGTGCACGTCGTCGAACTGATCAACCGGGTGGTGCGGGTGCAGCGTTCGCTGCTCCAGGAGCGCGGGACCGAGCCCGGTCCGGCCGACATCGCGGCCGCCCTGGAGCTCACCGAGGAACGGGTGCGCGAACTGCTCCGCCTCGCCCAGGAGCCCATCTCCCTGCACACCCCGGTCGGCGAGGAGGACGACGTCGCGCTCGGTGACCTGATCGAGGACGCCGACGCGGCCTCACCCGCCGAATCGGCCGCCTTCCTGCTGCTGCGTCAGCACTTGGAGGCGGTGCTGGCCACCCTCGGCGAGCGCGAGCGCCAGGTGGTCCAGCTCCGGTACGGCCTGGACGACGGGCGGGCCCGCACGCTGGAGGAGATCGGCGTGCTGTTCGGGGTGACCCGGGAGCGGATCCGCCAGATCGAGTCGAAGACCCTGGTCAAGCTCCGCGACCACGCCTTCGCCGCCCAGCTCCGGGGCTACCTCGACTAGGGACGGCCTGCCGTGACCGGGTGACCGCGGAGCACGCCCCGCGGTCACCCGGTCACCCGGTCACCCGGTCACGTCAGCCGGCCGGGGTCGGCGACGGGGCCGCGTCGGTGGCGGCGGCCGGCGGCGAGGCCGGGCCGACGGGGATCGGGGTGTTGGCGACCACCCGGGCCAGGTCGGAGACGCTGGCGGTGCAGGCGGCGCCCTCCGGCTGCGCCCGCGTGCCGCAGACCTGGAGGGTGGCGGCCGGGTCTCCGGCGTTCACCATCTGCGAGTAGTTGTCGTACCCCCAGTGGATCAGCGCGGTCTCGGACTCGCCGCCAGTGGTGGTGATGGTCGCCTGGTCGCCGGGCTGGCCCTCGGTGATCGCGGCCCAGGCGGCCTGGCACTTCTGGCTGTACCGGAGGTAGATGACGACCTTGCCGATGTTGGTGGTCAGCAGGGTGCGGGCGTCGCCGCCGCAGCCGGCCGCCTTGGGGTCCTTGTGGGCGCAGCCGAGGGCCTGGCAGGCCGGGACCGCCGGGGCGGGGTTGGCCGGTACGGCGGGCGCCGTGGTGCTCGGCGAGGCGGAGTCGACGGGCGTCGCCGGGGTGGAGGTCAGCACGGTGGCGGCGGTCGGTCCGACGTTGTCCCCGTCGGTGTCCGAGAAGTAGCGCACCCCGGCGAGGGCCAGCAGCAGCACCACGACCACCGAGGCGGCGATCAGGGCCACGGGCCGCCCCAGCACCGGACCGCTCGGCCGGCCGGTGGTCCTGACGGCGCGGTCGGTCCCGGGGACGGTGGCGAGGGCCCCGGGGCCGTCGACGGCCGGGGCGTCCGCGCCGGTGCCGTCGTCGAGCGTGCCCTCGGCCGACGAGCCGTCGGTCGCGGCGGCGCCAGTGGCGTCAGCGGTTTCAGTGGTGGCAGTGGTGGCAGCGGCGTCAGGGCCATCGGCGGTGCCGGCCGGGCCGGCCTCCCCGGCGGCGGTGGCCTCCGCGCCGGTGGCGGGGCCCCCGTCGGTGCCGGGCGCCCGGTCGGACCCCTCCGGCTCCGCCGCGGCCTCGGAGCCCGCGGCGGCGTCGACCGCCGCCGCTTCGGCGGCGGTCAGCTCCCACAGCGCCCGCAGCTTCGGCCCGTCGCAGTCGACGGCCCCGACCAGCGCGTCGAGCGCCTGTTCGGTGATGACCCGCTTGCCGTTCAGCCAGCGCTCCCAGGACGCCCGGCTGTAGTGCGTCAGGGCGGCCAGCTCGGAGAGCGAGAGTCCGGTCGCGTCCTTGACGGCTCGCAGTTCCTCCGTGAGGCGCCTGGCAGGGTCGGACAGGTCGTCGGGCAGCTGCTTCCAGGCGGAACCCATGCGGTCTCTTCCAAACGTGCGAGGCGGGCGGGCGGGCGGTGCTGGAACCGGTCCGGGCCCCGGTGACGTGTCCGCGTCTCAAACCTCGACAGCCCGGTGTCCCAATACCCAGGTCCTGGCTCTGAGACGGACGGAAGTGTCTCACAACACCGGGAGACGCTCGAACATTCATATGACGGTCGGGCATTGTTCTTTCGGACGGGGAGCTCGGCTTCCCCGGTTCCACCGCCCGGGTGCCCGTTCCCCACGGTCCCCGGTGCCTTCGGTCCCTGGCCCCCACCGGTCCGCGACAGTCTCACGGGGGGATACTGCCCCGGACCGCAGGGACGCGCGGTGGGAAGGGCGTCTCAAGCCGCCCTTCCCACCGCGATCACGGCGCCGCGCGCCCGGTGGCGCGGGTGCCCACCCGTTCCCGGCGGTGTCCGCCCGCTCGTGGCGCCGTCCACCCGCCCGCCCCGCCGGGCACTCGCGCGCGGGAACTCAGTGGTGGAAGGCCGTCCGGACCGGCACGCCGAGCTCCTTGAGCGGGACCGGCTGGCTGCGCAGTTCCGGCAGCAGCCGTTCCAGGTCCGTGAGCAGCAGGTCGGCGAGGTCGCGGGAGAAGCCGTTGCGGCAGACCACCCGCAGGACCGCCAGGTCCTCCCGGTTCGCCGGGAAGGTGTACGCGGGCACCTGCCAGCCCCGCTCCCGCAGCCGTCGCGACACGTCGAACACGTCGAACGGCACCTCGTCCGTGGTGGTGAACGCGAACACCGGCAGTTCGTCGCCCCGGGTGATCAGCCGGAAGCCGCCGAGGCCCTCGATCCCGCCGGCCAGATAGCCGGCCACCTCCCGGCAGACGCCCTGCACGGCCCGGAACCCGGCCCGGCCCAGCCGCAGGAAGGTGTAGTACTGCGCGACCACCTCGGCGCCGGGCCGGGAGAAGTTCAGCGCGAAGGTCGGCATCTCGCCGCCCAGGTAGTTGACCCTGAACACCAGTTCCTCCGGCAGCGCCTCGTGGTCCCGCCAGAGCGCCCAGCCGACGCCCGGGTAGACCAGCCCGTACTTGTGGCCGGAGGTGTTGATGGAGGCGACCCGGGGGAGCCGGAAGTCCCAGGCGAGGTCCTCGTCCAGGAACGGCGCGACCATGCCGCCGGAGGCGCCGTCCACGTGCACGGGCACGTCCAGGCCGGTACGTCGCTGGAGGTCGTCGAGCGCGGCGCAGATCGCTGCCACCGGCTCGTAGGAGCCGTCGAAGGTCGAGCCGAGCACGGCGACCACGCCGATGGTGTTCTCGTCGCAGAGTTCGACCGCCTGCTCGGGGCCGAGGTGGAAGCGCTCGCCGTCCATCGGCGCGGTGCGGGCCTCGACCTCCCAGAAGGTGCAGAACTTCTCCCAGCAGACCTGCACGTTGACGCCCATCACCAGGTTGGGCCGGGCGCCGGCGGCGTAGCGATCGGCGTTGCGGGTCATCCAGCGGCGTTTGAGCGCGAGTCCGGCCAGCATGCATGCCTCGCTGGAGCCGGTGGTCGAGCAGCCGACGGCGGCGTCCGGGTCCGGTGCGTGCCACAGGTGGGCGAGGATCGACACACAGCGCCGTTCCAGTTCGGCGGTCTGCGGGTACTCGTCCTTGTCGATCATGTTCTTGTCGAGGCACTCGGTCATCAGCCGGGTGGCCTGGATGTCCATCGAGGTGGTGACGAAGGTCGCCAGGTTGAGCCGCGCGTTGCCGTCCAGCAGCAGCTCGTCGTGGATCAGCTGGTACGCCGTGTCGGCCGGGACGGGGCCGTCGGAGAGCCGGTGCAGCGGGGGCGACAGCGCCATCCCGCCGAGCGGGTCGGCGGCGGTGCCGACGAACGGGCCGACGGTCAGCCGGCGGTCGTCACCGGCGCCCTTGTGCAGTGCCATGGCGAATCCGCCGCCCTTCCGTCGGTGGCCGGGGTCGTCTTCCACGCTGCCACCGGTCACCGGGGGACGCATCCGCTGCGGCGCGGCGCCCGCCAGGACCGCTCACGCCCCCACCGGACGTCCCGCGCCGCCCGGGGCGCTCACGCGCCGTCCAGCGCCGTCCCACGCCCGCTGTCGGGCCCGCCGCGGGGCGGCCGGGGGCACCCGCCCCGGCGGGCTCAGTCGGCCGTCTCCGGGTGGATCTGCTCGCGGGCGGCCCGGTACTGCTGACGGACCGCCGAGCCGACCGCCGGGTCGTGCTCGGCGTCCGGGGCGACGGTGACGGCGCCCGGCAGCTCCCAGCGCGGCGGCTCGGGCGTCCCGGCCAGCGCCCAGGCCGCCTGCCGGGCCGCGCCCCGTGCCGCGTGCGCGCCCGGGGGCGGGACGACCACCGGGACGCCGAACAGCTGCGGCGCGATGTGCCGCACCGCCGCCAGCCGGCCGGCGGCGCCGAGCAGGAAGACCCGCTTCACCTCGACGCCGCGGGCGCGCAGCACGTCCAGGGCGTCCGCGCTGTTGCAGAGCATGCCCTCGACGGCGGCCCGGGCCAGGTGCTGAGGGGTCATCGACTCGGCCCGCAGGCCGGTCAGGGTGCCGGCCGCGTGCGGCAGCGCGGGCGTCCGCTCGCCGTCCAGGTAGGGCAGCAGCACCACCCCGTAGGCGCCGGGGGAGGACTGCATCGCGAGGTCGCTGAGGCCCTCCAGGTCGCGGCCGAGCAGGGTGGCGGTGGAGCGCAGCACCTGGGCGGCGTTGAGGGTGGCGACCATCGGCAGATGGCGGCCGGTGGCGTCGGCGAAGGAGGAGACCAGCCCGGTGGCGTCCACCACGGCCCGCTCGTGCACCGCGAAGATCGTCCCGGAGCTGCCGAGCGAGACCACCGCGTCCCCGGGGCCGAGGCCGAGGCCGAGCGCGGCGGCCATGTTGTCCCCGGTGCCGGCCGAGATCAGCAGGCCCTCGGGGGTGTGGCCGGCGGGTTCGGCTGGGTCGAGCACGTCGGGCAGCCTCAACTGGTGCCCCAGGGCCAGTTCGACCAGGTCCTGGCGGTACTCGGCGGTGATCGGGGACCAGTAGCCGGTGCCGGAGGCGTCGCCCCGGTCGGTGGTGCGGCGCCTGGGGTGGCCGAGCAGCTGCCACACCAGCCAGTCGTGCGGGAGCAGCACCTCGGCGACCCGCCGGGCGTTGGCCGGTTCGAACTCGGCGAGCCAGCGGAGCTTGGCGACGGTGTAGGTGGGGCCGGGGACGGCGCCGATCGCCGCCGTCCAGGCGGCGGGGCCGCCCAGCTCGTCCACCAGGGCCGCGGCGGCGCCGCCGGCGCGCGGGTCGTGCCACAGGATCGCCGGCCGGACCAGGACGCCGCCGGCGTCCAGGCCGATCATGCCGTGCTGCTGGGCGCTGACGCCGATCGCCCGGACGCCCTCCAGCAGGCCGCCGGCCGCGGCGTCGCCGAGGGAGTGCAGCCAGAGCTGCGGATCGGTCTCGCCGGTCCGGGTGTCCTGGTCCTCCGGCGCGGGGTGCTCGGCCTTGCCGGAACGCAGGACGGCGCCGGTTGCGGAGTCGCACGCGACGATCCTGGTGCGACCGGTGGAGCTGTCTATCCCCGCGACGATGGCCATAGTCGAGATCATGCCTCAGCGGACGCCCGGACGCGGCCCGGCCGGGCAAGTTCTGCCCGTCCGGCACCGCGTCCGTCCGGCGCCGCGCGCGGGCGCCCTCGTCCGGCCGGGCGCCACCGGGGTGCCGCCCGGCCGCCGGACCCGCCGGGGTACGACGGTCAGGGGCGGAAGGTGCCCCAGGCGTCGTCCTCGGGCTTCGGCCGGTTGAAGTACGGCACCCGGTCGGTGACGGCGTTGGGCAGCCGGTCGCCGACCTTGTCGGCCACGGCCCCGGCGGCCTTCCCGGCGACCGCGCCGGCCTGCTGGCGGGCCTTGTCCGTCGCGCCCTGGACCTTGGGGTTCTGGGCGACCTGCCGGGTGACCCTGGCGATCTGCTCGTACCGCTGGCGCCCCGCCCGCGTGCCCAGCACGTAGCCCGCTGCGAGTCCGACGCCGAACGACAGCTTCCACATGGTCGGATTCCACCCTCTCCTGGCGGCCATTGCCGCGTTGCCCTACCCGTCTGTCGGGACGGTGAACCGTCGGTGACCCCAGCATCCACGGACGGGGCCCCGTGCGCGCGGGGAGCGCGCCCGGCGGGGCCGCCCGGTGACGGCCGGGGAAAGCGATTGGCGGACCACCCCCCCGAGTGCGCTAATGTATGTCCCGCAGCGAGCGCCGAGGAGCCCGGGAGACCGGGGGCCGGAGCGGAAGCTCGATCCCCCATAGCTCAATTGGCAGAGCAGCCGACTGTTAATCGGCAGGTTATTGGTTCGAGTCCAATTGGGGGAGCCGAGGTGGTGGCCTCCGGGCCCATCACCCGTACGTGGTACGCCTGTGGTGTACCGCGATCCCGCATAGCTCAATTGGCAGAGCAGCCGACTGTTAATCGGCAGGTTATTGGTTCGAGTCCAATTGCGGGAGCTGCGCCGGGTCCGCCCGGTGACTGCTCAGAGCGAAGGCCCCTCGGTAGACCGGGGGGCCTTCGTGTTGTCCGGGTTCGTCCGGATCCTTCGGGGCCGAGGCGGGCCGTCCGGGTCGTCCGCCGGGTCCGGGTCCGCCCGGTCGGTGGGTCGGCGCCCGGGCTCAGGCGAGGGCCTGCTGGTACAGCTCGGCGACCCGCTCGTCGAAGGTGACGCTGTACGAGGTCCCCGGCGTCGAGCCGCCCTCCTGGTAGCCGCCGATCACCCCGATCACCCGGCCGTTGGTGGTCAGCCACGGGCTGCCGCTGGTGCCGTCGGTGTAGCCGCCGCAGTCGAACCGCTCCTGGGTCGGGCTCTGCGAGGAGGTCAGGCCCGAGCAGGTGATCGGCTCGTCCCGCTCGTTCGGGTAGCCGGTGACCGAGACCGCCAGTCCGAAGCCCTGCTCGGTGCCGAGCGGGTTGCCGCCGACGGCGTCCTCGACCTGCCGGCCGTCCACCGGGCGCACGGTGACGAACGCCACGTCGTACTCGGGATCGTCGTCGGTCTCCCAGTGCGGATCGACGGTGACCGACTCCACCGGCCAACTTCCGTAGGGCGAGTACCCGTTGCGGTAGCCGGGGGTGAACACCAGGCCGTCCAGCAGGCCGATCCGGCGGCTCTGCACACAGTGCGCGGCGGTGACCAGCAGATTGCGCCCCGGGCTCCTCACCACGCTCGCCGTGCACGCCCTGGGGCCTTCCGGGGTGTGCACGGACAGGGTGCCGATCCGGTCCCAGGCGGGGTTCTGCGGCGCGACCGAGGCCGTCCGGCCGTCCTCGCCGCCGCAGGCGATCGCGGCGGCCAGCAGCACGGCCGCCACGGCGAGCGTCCGGGCCGCGCGCGCGGGCCGGACCGGGCGGGAGGGCATCGGTGCTCCGTCTGGTCCTCGGGGCGGTCGCCGCCGGTCACGCGTCCGCCGTTCGAGAGCAAGATCTATCAGGCCGGGCCCGGCCGCGCCACTGCCGTCGTCCGACTCCCGGTCCCCGGCGTCCGACTTCCGACCCCCCGTCACCCGGCCCCGCCGGAGCGCCCGCCGCGGACCGGGCACCGGCCCGCCGACGGTCCGTCGGCGGCCCGCCGGGGCCGTCCGCTCCCGGTGCGCACCCGTGTGCGCCCCCGGCGCGCACCACGGGTGATCGACCGGCTATGCTGCCCGGGACGGCCTTTCGGGGCCGTCTGCTGCTGCCGCGACCGGCCTGCCGTCGCGCGCTGCGAACCGGGGCGGTAGCTCAGCCGGTTAGAGCAGGGGACTCATAATCCCTTGGTCGTGGGTTCGAGTCCCACCCGCCCCACACTCGGCCGACGTGACTGCTCTTCACACACGTCCCCTGTGACCTGCGCAAACGTCCTCAGGTTCCGTTCGGAACTCTAGGGCACCGGGCGTGCCAGGATCGCGCTGCCACGCCAAAATTCACCCGGATGGGAACGCCATGGGAACGGCGCGGGTTTTGGGCCTCCCATGGGAACCGCTTGAGCCGATCGGCTCCATCTCCGTGCAGTGACGTGCGGGCCCCACGCCCACACGTCGTCGACCGGGTCCCTACGCGGGTACGACGACCCGAACCCGCTTCCGCTTCGCGGCCCGCTCCCGGCGCGTCGTGTCCGGTGCCGGTGCCTTGACGGGGCTGGCGACCTGACCGGGATCCGGTGCCGGCGACGGCTCGGTGATCCGGCTGGCCCGGGGCACCACGGAGAGAGTCGCCTCGGCGTGGACGTGCTGGAACTCCTCGAACGTGCTCGTGTACGTGTCGGCCGTGATCTGGATGCCGGAGTGGCCCAGCAGCGCGGAGATGTCTTTCATCGACAGCCCGGCGGCGTTGGCGAGGCCCGCCGTCCCGTGCCGCAGGTCGTGCAGACGGATCGGCAGCAGACCGTACTTCTCGATCAGCTTCTCGAACCGGTAGGTGAAGTGGTCGGGGTGGTACTGCTCCCCGTTCTCCTGCGTGAAGACCGCGTTGGTGTCCTTCCACACCTTCTCCTTGTGGGCGCTGTTCCACGCCTCCTTCTCCGCGTCCTGGCGGTCCTTCAGGGCCAGGACGAGGGCGATCGTCTCGCGGTCGATGGTGATCGTCCGCTCGCTGTCGGCCTTAGGGGGTTCCTCGAAGGTCTGGCTCGCGATGGCGACGAGCTGCTTGCTGATCTCGATCGTGCGGGCCTCGAAGTCGATGTCCGACCACCGCAGGGCGCACGCCTCACCGCGGCGAAGGCCGCGCAGAGCGAGGAGGTGCCACAGGGCGTAGAGACGATCCTCGACCACTGCGTCGAGGAACTCCCCGGTCTGGCGGGGCGTCCACACCATGACCGGGGACGGCTTCTTCCCGGTGCGCCGGTACTCGGCGATCCGGACCGCAGTCCACACCAGGGCCTTGGGGCGCTTGTACGGGGCGAGCCGGACCAGGTCGGTCCAGTTCCGGACGATCTTCTGGGCCATGACGGCGTCCGCCAGGGCGGAGGACAGCGTGGCCTTGATCCGGTGCTGGGTCGGCGTGTCGGTGGGCCGCTTCAGCTGCTTGCTGGCCGCCTTGTGTGCGGCCCGTGCCTCGGTCCACGCCGCGCGGGCCTTCGCCCGATCGGGTCCGGGCTTCTCCTCCTTCCACACCTGGCCCCAGAACGCCGCTTGCTCCCCCAGGGCGTCGACCTGGGCCCGGTGGGCGTCCCGGGTCTCGTTCTCGGCGTCGATGGCCGCGAACATCGCCCGGATGTGGTCGGCGTCCACCTCGACTAGCGGGACGTGCCCGATGTACCGGCCGATGTAGAGGCGGATGTGCCGCTCGTAGCCCGGGATGGTGGTGGTGGCGAGTTCCTTCTTGGTCTCCAGCCACTCGGTCATGTAGTGCCCGAGGGTCTCCTTGGAGAGGACCCTGATGCCGGCGCGGGACAGCTCGTACTTCTCGCGGGCCTTCTTCGCGGCAGCCTTCTGGGTCTTGAAGCCTCCCTTGACGGCGGTCTGCCGCTTGCCCTCGACCTTGGTGTCCAGCTCGATGCTGTAGTACCAGGAGCCGTGGTCCCTCTTGCTGAGCTGCGGGCAGGACTTGTCGAGCGGGCCGATGAGCTGAACACCGTCGGCGCCCAGCTTCGGCTGCCCCTTCAGAGGGCCTCGCTTGTGTACGAGCGGGCCCTTGCACCCGCACCGCTTGTAGGTCTTGTTTTCGAACATTCGCCCTCCTCGTGGCGATTGCTGTGCACTGGTGTGCACTGTGTGGCACCGGCGGCGCTTCGCCCGCACTGGTCCGTTGGTATGCTCCCTACCGTTGTGCGCGGGGGAGAACGCGGGCGACTGTGACGAATGCAACAAAGAACGCCGGCGGGCCCCGGGGTCGTGGGATGACCCTGGATGAGCTGCTGGCCCTGCCGGTGACCGTCAACGTGGAGACGGCCGCCCGAGCCCTGGGCATCAGCCGGAACACCGCTCACGACTTGATCCGCGAAGACTCCTTTCCCGTGAGGACCCTCAGGCTCGGGTCGGCGACGCGGGTGCCAACCCTTGCCCTTCATGAAGTCCTCGGGGTCCCTGCACTCAGGGCCGAGGAGTAGAGCGGCTGCGTCGCGAGGGCCGCCAGGGCGGATGCTCCGGCTGGAGCTGCCGCCGGCGGCCCTTTTCGCCACCTGTGCGGCGCGAGTGGAGTCCGCACCTCTTCTCGCACGCATCAGCGCCTCCCCTTTTGCCCGCTTGCTGTCTCTGTTCGGGTTCAATTGGCACTCATCTTACCCGAATATGTGTTCGATTCCCCCGTGTTTCTGCACGTGAACGGCTTGCGGGGCAAGGGAGTTGCTGCCGTGGGCTGTCGGCAGATCTCCTGTCGAAAGCTGTCGGACGTCCACGAAATGTCGCCGTTCTTAACTGTCTGTCGTCGCCTTTCTCTCGTGTTACGGAACGGGGTAGGCTGACCCGAGTTGGCGCGGGGGAGAAACGCGACGACACACATGAAGATCGACAAGGCCGAAGAGGCCGCGGCGAAGACCGAGCGCGGCATGACGCTGCAGGAGGTCCGGAGTCTGCCGGTCACCATCAACGTGGTGACCGCGGCCCGCGCGCTCGGGTTGGGCCAGAACAAGGCGTATGAGGCGATCCGGGACGGCGTGTTCCCCCTGGACACCATCGTGGTGGGGGGCTCGCGCCGCGTGCTCACCGCCTCCTTGTGGCGGCTCCTCCAGATCGACGGCCTCGTCATGGAACCGTGAGCCGCGCCACGTGATGGAGACTCTTCGAAGTATCTCCACCCACGTGGCCCACGGCGGCACGATAGGTAGGTAGACGTGGCACCGAGAGTCTTCGGCTTCGCGGACGCTTCCAAGCAGACCCTGCTTGAGAGCGAGGCGCAGGCCGTGCGAGAGATCGTGGACCAGCGCATCGGGGGTGCCCCCCGTGCGCTCTGTGCTGCCTACCTGCGTGAACACGGCTTCGTCGGGACACTCGGGGGACAGTTCACCAGCAGCATCGTCGCCCGCCTGCTGCGCAACCCGGCGATCGCCGGGCTCAGGACCGACCCCTCCGGCGGGCTGGTCGACGCGGGCCACCCCGGCATGATCACCCCTGTCCAGTTCGCCCAGCTTCAAGCCCAGGACGAAGCCGAGGCGAAGAGGAATGACGACGGCACGCCTGCCGAGCCGGTGCCCGACTACGACTACCTCTTCGGGTCCACGGACCTGGTCGTTTGCGGCCTGTGCGGCGCCAGCCTCCAGGGCCTGCGGACGAATGCCGGATACCCCGGCTACACCTGCCCGGACGGGCCGCGTGTCGACCGGCCCGGCACCTGCGGGCGGGTGCGTATCTCCGCGCCGCTCCTCGAAGACTTCATGGGAACGCACATCGTGGCCCGGCTTCTGCTGCCCGGCAGCATGAAGGCGCTCGAAGAGGCCCGTGACGAAGCCGGGCGGCTGCTCGCCGAGTACGAGGAGAAGCTGAAGACGCGGCGCGAAGGCGTCGACGAACTCGCCGGGATGGTCCTTCGGCGGGAGGTCACTGCCAAGAGCGCCGCGCTGGCGAAGACCGAAGCCCAACGGGAGATCAAGCTGCTGAAGAAGGCTGTCCGCAGGCTCCAGAAGGCTGCGGACACCCCGGTCCTTGGCACCGTCGAAGAACTGGTCGACTGGTGGAACATCGCGCCGACCGAGTCGAAGGCCGGGCTGGCGCTGCTCATGCTCCACCGTGTCGACATTCATCCGGCTGGCCGCGGCACACGCTCGATCAAGCCGGGCCGGGTGACGCTGTGGTGGCGCAACCAGCCGCCGCCGCCCCCGCTGCGCGCTGCCTAACCCGACACCTTCTCCCGGTTCCGGCGGCGCGACGAACCGGCGAGCTTCGAGCTGATCGCCGTGCCGCCGAACAGGCCGATCGAGAACAGACCCGCGCAGGCGCTGCTCGCCGTGTCCTGCAAGGCGAGGTCCCATGCCTCGCCCGTGATCTGGGTGACGGCCACGAACAGGCCCTCGGTGCCGCCCCACAGCATGGAGGCGATACCGCCGAGGGCCATGAAGCTCTGGCCGGCGGCGATCGCCCGGTGCCCGGCCCGGAAGTTCTCGACGGCCAGCGGCACACAGTCCCGGGCGATGCGCGCACCGACCACCGCCCAGTAGGCGTCGACGATCAGCAGGTAGGCGGCCACCCCGGGGTCGCCGGCGTTCGCGTTGACGAACTCCACGCCGGACTGGTTGGCGGCGAAGAAGACCGCGCTCGCCGCAACGGCCACGGCCGCGCCGGCGGCGAAGCGCAGCCGCAGCGCCGCCGCCCACCCGGCGCGCGGGTAGGTCCAGGCGACCAGGGGGACGCGGAGGCTGACGCAGCAGCCGATCCCGCAGAGGTGGGACAGCAGCATGGCCAGGCCGCCGACGCCGGTCGTGGTCTCGACCCACGGGCCGAGGGAGGTGATCGACAGGGCGATCGCGATCGCGCTCAGCGAGGCCGCCGCGGTGCGCGCCCAGCGGTTCAAGGTGTGGATGTTGTCGTCGGAACGCATGCTCCGCCATGCCGCGGGGGTCACCACGACGGCGGTGGTGAAAGCCACCCCCAGGGCGGTGATCAGCAGCACTACGTCAATGTCCACGGTTGTACTCATTTCGGTTCATGACGCCACAGGCTGCGGCGACACCTAGCTGAAGAGCCCGTGGATCTCCTGGCGGCTGGCCTTGGCGGCTTCGGAGCGCGACAGGCGTCGACGCCGCGGCGTTGCGGTGTCACGAGCTGGTGTGAGAGAGCCCTCAGTGGGGTCGAGTCCCCGTGCCGCGCGCATGCCCTGCGCGGCTTGAAGGAGCCCTTCGGCTCCGGCCTCGCCGAGTTCGGCGACCAGGCGCAGCGCCTCGCGGGCCTGCTCGTACTGGTCGTAGACCTCCAGCGAGGCCAGGTCATCGTACCCGGGGAGCAGGAATGCCGGCGGGCATCCGAAGGAAGCAGACAGCCCCAGAACGGTAGTTAAGGGCGGATTGGTCTTTGCTCCGGTGAGCGTGGCGTGAATCACCGTGTGGGCGATCAGCGGCTTGCCGTCTTCACCCGAGGACCGGTCGGCAAGATCACGCGTACTGAGGGGGGGATCCTCTTTGCCCGTGAGGCGGGCTTGAAGGAACCTGAGCTTGTAGGAGAGGCTCCATGGCGGGTCGGACGTCGAGCTGGGCAAGGCCATGGAACCCCCCATAGATTAAGGATCAAGGTCATTTTTGTTCGCGATCAAGAAAGCCGCCGGGACATGGAAGTCCGGGAGCTGTTCTCGATCGGCAACAGGCATCGTAGTCGAACGATGAGCCGGTGAATTGCCACTCGGCTTTTTGACAGCCTGTTGATCGGCATGCAAGCTATGCCAAGCCGCCAGCCATCCAACAGGCTCGGCGGCGTTGTGGCCTGCGGTGGACCTTGCCGGAGGCGAGTTCGCGTGGGCTGGATGCCAGCCGCCTGCGCTCGCACAGGGGGTTCTTCCGGTGATCGACAGCGCAGGGGTGCGGCGCGTGCTCGCGGAGCTCCATCGCGCCGGGGTGGAATCCGAGCCGAATGGCGGCAATCCCCTGTCCGGTCGCAGCGCCCTCGACGTGATCATGATTCTCGGTGCAGGTGAATCCGGCGGGGTGGCGGAAAGTTCCTCGGTCGGGCGCGGCGGGGATGCCCCGGGTTCGACCGCGCTTTCGTGATCAAGGCTCTGCTCCTCAAGGGCCCTTTCTGGATCGGCAGATGACTGCCGGTATTTCTCGATCTTGATTCGTGGAACTGTTGCACCCATGGGCTGAGTGAGTATAAGATACAACTACGAGGAAGGGGGAGACGCCCCCATCGACCGATAGGAGTTCACGTCATGGCCAAGGCACTCAAGATGATCAACATTCACCCCAACCCGCAGCAGCCCCGCGAATACTTCGACGCCGAGAAGATGGCCGAGCTCACCGCCTCCGTCAAGGAGTTCGGAGTTATGACCCCGATCGAGGTCCGCCGACGCCCGGAGGGCGGCTACGAGATCGTCATGGGAGAGCGCCGCTACCGTGCCAACAAGGAAGCCGGCAACACCACCATCAAGGCCGAGATCGTCGACGTCCCCTCCGACATCAAGGCGTTCCGCCGAGCCATGGGTGAGAACCTCGGCAGGTGCGACATGACCCCACTGGAGGAGGGGCGCGGCTACCGGCGAATCCTCGAAGAGGACACGGCCGAGGACGGAAGTCCGCTCACCGAGGCGGATGTCGCGAACGCCTACGGCAAGACGGTCCGCCACGTCAAGATCCGCATCCAGCTGCTCGACCTGGTCCCCGAAGCCCAGCACCACCTCACGCACGGTCACATCGGCCTCGCCGCAGCGCACCGGATCTCCGAACTCAAGCCCGAGAACCAGCAGGCCGTCATCAAGAAGTGGGCCAAGGGCGGCGACGACGGCAAGGCGATGGACGAGAACTCCCTGCTGCACTTCGCCCACCAGGTGCGCGAGCAGGAGCGTCAGCCCGGATTCTTCGACGTCGAGGAGCTGACCGAGGACGAGAAGACCGAGCGCAGGGCGGCGCAGATCCGCACCCGCAACAAGCTGGACCAGATCGAGAGGGTCCGCAGCCTGCTGGAGGAGCTGGCCAAGACCCCCCTGGAGGACCTGGCCTCTGCTCTCGAAGGCCAGATCGGCGCCCGTCTGGAGCAGTTGGAGCGCACCGCCAAGAGCCTCCAGGATGCCAAGTTCGCCATCAGGCAGGCCAAGGCGTGTGCCGACGCCCGCCGGATCGTCGCCTCCAGCGCGGCCGAGGCCCCCAAGCAGGTTGAGTCCGGCACCGAGGACGCCGAGGTGCAGACCGTCGACCTCGACGCCGAGTTCGCCACGCTGCTCGCCGAGGTCATCACCGAGAACGCCCCGGGCGACGGCGGCGAGGAGCGGCACAATGAGGACGCCGCCGCAGACGAGACCTCGGTGCCCGTCGCGGCCTGACCTGGACGACCCGCCGCGGCCCCGGAAGGGGCTGCGGGCCACCCTCCAAGGAGACCCATGCCCCGGCCCGACTGGCTCCAGATGTCCTCCGCCTGCTGGTACGACCAAGACGAGCAGGATGCGCTGTTCGACCTGGTGAGCAGTGGCTCCGATGTCGACGACTTCGGGACCGTGCCGTTCGATGGCTGCACTGCCGAGGAGCTGAACCCCTCCGGTTGGCCCATCCCAAGCCCATGACTTGCATGGGCGCACATTGATGATACGGTCGCCATGTTGTTGAGGGGGGAACCAGCCCCCACCCGGAACCACCCCCGACAACATGCGCCGTGACACACCTCCGACGGCCCTGGCAGGCGGCTCCTCCCCCCGCGCCCCACCTGCCAGGACCGGGCCCGCTCCCAATGAGCAGGCCACGAGAGGCGCCAGCCAGCACGTCACGACCAAGGCCCGCCCTCCCCTCCGTTCCGTGTCGGGAAGGCGGGCCTGCGCACACCCAAGGAACCCCGTGCACCACACCTACACCACCCACGACGCGGCCGACCCCGAGGCGTATGCCCGGCTCATGCAGGAGAGATACGGCCCCCTGTCCGCACTCCAAGCGGAACAGAACCAGCCCGGACCTGCCGCCCCGGCCAAGCCCCGCGCTCGCCGGCACAGCATCCGCTGGCCCGACCCGGCCGCCGCCCACCACCGCGCCCAGCTCATCCTGGCCCTCGACTCGCACCGGCGAAGGACGACACAGCAGTGACCACCACCAACACCGCAGAGCCCGGACGCACACCGCCCAAGCCGGGCGCCATCTGGTGCAAGTCCTGCGACTCCTGGTGCGACCCGGTCTCCAGCCTCTGCCGGTGCAACAACCGGTGAGCACCCACGTGAGCCGAGACCAGGAGTACGAGGCATGCAACCCGCGCGACGAACAGCGACGGATCCGCATCGTGTCCGTCACCGGCAACCGGGCCGACGTCGAAACCCTCGGCCCGGGCCCGACCCGCCCCCGCAGCGTCCTCCTGAACTCCCTCCACCCGACCGCCACCACGGCCGACGGACGTCCACGCAGGACCGGATACCGTCTACTCGACCCTGCGGAACGGAGCCCGAAATGACCCACAACCGGCCGGAGAACCCCAACCCCCCGGACCACGTCGGCCTGGCCGAGAACCACCGGGCGAGTACGGACCGCGCCCCGCACGAGCCGGGCCAACTCCTCCGCCACGGTGGCATCGTCGGTGTGCACAGGGTTACCGCCAGCACCATCACCGACCCCGACCTCGACCAGCTCTGGGAGCGAACCGAGGACGCGGAAGCCCGACTCAAGACTGCGGCTGATCTCCTGCAGGCCGGGCACAGCCCCCTGCTCGACCGTGCCGGGATCGTCCGCCGCCTCTGCCTCGGCGAAATCACCCCCGAGCAGGCCCGCGCCGACGACCGCGGCGAGTAAGTGGCGCTCCGACCGGACGAGTTCAGTGGTGCCCGGCGCCTCATCCAGGCCGGGCACCACGGTGCAGTGCGCCACAGCCTTCTCCTGGCGGCGGCCGAGGGTGCCGCAGCGTTGGAGCTGTACTGCGGCGATGCCACCCTCGATCTCCCTCAATGGGCTGATGCCTTGGTCGATCAGGGGGCGGGCCTGGTCGGTCGCGACCGTCGCAGCACCTGATGGGTCGGCTGGCGCCGTGACCTATCTGACCGGCCGAACTCTGCGGCCTCAGCGCCGCCCTTGCCAGGCAACGAAGAAGCCTCCCCCTGCGCTTGCTACAGCCGAAAATCCCGCAGGGCCGGCCACGATGTAGATGACAGCCGCGACCACGAGCAGGGCCAGCATCGCAACCAGATCCACCACGCGATCGCCCCGCCTCCCTTTGTGTTCCGACTGCTGTTCAACGACAGTGCGCTCGCTCACGCGACCTCCAGGGCTCCTAAGTGCTTCGGTTCCAAGCGTCCATCGAGCCCGGGAGGGGGTGTTCGCTAGCTGATCCAACTTGCTGAAATAGTCGCACCCGTGCCTGTAGCTTGACGGAACCAGACGAAACCTGACGGGCGAGGTGGCATGGCAGGTATACGGATGCCGGACGACGAGCAGGTGCCGCCAGGGCCACGCCGGAACTTACTCCTGGCACTCCACGCGCTCTACGAAGAGGCTGGCAAGCCATCGCTCACGAAGCTCAGTGCAGCCATCCGTGCGGACAACTCCCTGGACAGCACCCTCAGCAGGGAGGGTGTCAGTGACCTCCTGAACGGGACGCACCAGCAGCCGCGTTGGCGAAACCTGGTGGCACTCGTGTCGGTGCTGGCAGCGTTCTCGCAGACCAGGCTGGTCAGTGCGGAGTCCAAAGCGGAGGTCGTCAGCCAATTCAACGGCCTTTGGCGTGCGACCCAGGAAGAGCCCAAGGTGCTGCCATCGGGCCCGCGCGACCCCTTCGCGGGCTTCCCGGACGGGGTCGTGGCCCTATACCAATCGTCGACCTGGGGTGTCGGTAGCGATCTCCTCGGTAGCGGGGTGCTGATCCGGCCTGACACCGTGCTGACGTCAATCGAAGCCGTGAGCAACCTTGATGACGTTCGAGTGATCGATCACGGCGTGGAGCTGGGTGTCCGGGGAAGCGTGTGTGTCCCGCCGGGCATCGATGAGGGGCTCACAGTGCGATTTGGCTTCCCTGGCATCCGGCTCTTTCGCCTGTACGCAGCTGCCCGCTCCGCTCCGATGTCATGCCAACGGAGCGATGGCGGCCAGGTGAAGATCGTTGGGTACGTTGAACTCGAATCCGCTTCGAAGGCGGCTCTACGCGTCTATGAAGGTGTTCTCTCGATCGCAACGGGTCCGTGGCATTCGATCTTCCTAGAAGACCCGCCCGGTGGTCGCTCTGAGCTTGCGTCGTTGTCCGGCGCAGCGGTCGTCCATCCACAGACTGGGGCGCTCCATGGGATCTTGCACGGTCCGCAGAGAGGGACTGGTCCGTTCAACGTCGTACCCCTGAGCGCCATGGAGAGCGTCCTTTCGCTCCAGGACGAGCGGGACCGCCACAGAGAGTAGGGGAACTCCTCCTGGGCCATGCCGATGCTCGCGTCATCACGGCCGAGCACATCACTCCGTTCACCGCTACCAGAACCGGACGCAGCTGAGCGAGCCTGCATCGCGGGCCGCCCTGCCGCAGTGGCGTCCCCCTGAGGCCGACCCAGCGGCTGACGCCTCCACCAGCTCCACCATGGACCAGGACCTTCGCGTGGAGGTGCTGCGGGCGCCCAGCGTCACACGACTCGGCAGTCCTGAGATCGTCTAGGCTGTTGCCGCGTAGGGCGCGGGGAATCGGCCTACGAAGGACCGCTCCGTGCCTCAGCGTGAACCGATCGATCGGATCGTCGACGACCTCTTGCCCTCCGCGCACCCGATTGGCGACCTGAGCCGCTACCACCGCAACCCGCGGCGCGGCGACGTCAACGCCGTCGCCGAGTCCCTGAAGGTCAACGGCCAGTTCAAGCCGATCGTCGTCAACCGGGGCACGTATACGGGCCGCCCGAACGAGATCCTGGCCGGCAACCACACCTGGGACGCCGCCCAGCAGCGAGGCTGGCAGCAGATTGCCGTCACCTGGGTCGACGTGGACGACGACGCCGCCACCCGGATCGTTGTCGTCGACAACCGCACCTCGGACCTGGCCGGGTACGACACCGAGCTCCTCGCCGACGTGCTGTCCACGCTGCCGGACCTCGACGGTACGGGCTTCACCCAAGAAGCCCTGGACGACCTCCTCGACTCCGTCGAGCTGCCGTCCCAGCTCGCCGCCGAGACCGCGCAGGCCGAGGGTGAGAAGCTCGCCGACGAGCACCTCGAATGGGGGTTCGTGCAGTGGGGCACCACCCGCGTGCAGATCACGAAGGACGAGATCGAGCGGCTCGACAACGTTCACTCCGCGTTCTACGACACCCGCGGCACCGACACCGGCTTCGTCCACTACCTCCTCGACCAGCGGGAGGCCGTCGGTGCCTGAGTTCGTCGAGGCGTACCCGATCGCCACGCTGAAGCCCGCCCCATATAACCCCCGCCGACTGAGCGAGGAGGCGTTCGAGCGCCTTCAGCAGTCCTTGAAGCTGTTCGGGTGCGTGAAGCCCGTGATCGTCAACGGCAACGGCATCCTCGTCGCCGGCCACCAGAGAACCAAGTCGATGAAGGCCATCGGGCAGGACCACGCGCCGGCGATCCTCCTCAGCGGCCACGTCAGCACCCGCGACGAGATCCAGTTCAACTTGCTCCACAACTCGATCGAGACGGACGGCTCGAAGGTGCGCGTCCCGGCCGCCGGAGAGGAAGTGCACGGCTGGGAGTGGATCCAGCCCGACCAGATCACGGCCGTGTCCCGCTCGAACGCGGCAGTGCAGGCCGAGATCCGCCGCCTGGTCACCCGCTACGGCACGTGGGGCTCGATCGTCGCCGACCACGAGGGCCGCGTCCTGCTCAACCAGGACTACGCGGTGGTCGTCGCCGATCTGAAGCTTCCGCTGCTGTGCTACCGGCTGTCCGTCCAGGAAGCGGACGAACTGATGGTGTGGCTCGACGGCGACTACGGCGTCTACGACTACAGCCAGCTCGGTATCAAGGCGTACAACCAGCACTGGTGCCAGATGCACCGGCTGGGCGGAGACGAGGGCACCTCCAACAAGTCGACGACCTACGAGCAGCACGTTCTGCCCGCGCTGCGCCCCGGCCAGCGCGTCATGGACTTCGGAGCCGGCGAACTCGCCTACATCCAGCGCATCAGGGCGCAGGGGTTCGACGCGCACTGGTACGAGCCGCACGTCAAGGCAGCCGGGAAGCAGAACGCCCTCGACATCGCGGCGACCGTCAGCCACATTCGCGACCTCCAGCGGGACGTCCCGGCGAACGGCCTGTTCGACGTCGTCGTGCTGGACTCGGTGCTGAACTCGGTGACGTCGCTGGAGTTCGAGCAGTTCGTCGTCACCGCCTGCAACAGCCTCCTCGCCGCGGACGGCACCTTCTACGCCGGCACCCGCTCGCTCGGCTCGGCGACGCGGCGCGCCAGCGGCCGCAAGGCCCGCAACAACGGCCGCTACCGGCGCGCCCTGGAGTTCCTGGACGAGGACGGGTTCTCGGCGACCTTCCGCGCGGGGGTCTGGACCATGCAGAGGTTCCATGACCTGGACACGCTGCGCGAGCTGATGGAGCGGTACTTCGGCGAGGTCGAGATCCGGGGCCGGGCGGACGGCAGCAACATCTACGCGGTGTGCCGCAAGCCGCTGGCGCTGCCGGAGGCGCAGCGGCGGGCCGCACTGGAGGCGGAGTTCAACATGGAGTACCCCGGCGGGTACAGGCACGGCAGGCACCGACCGCTTGTGGAGGCGCTGATGCGGGCGTGCGGAGAGCGGGACGGCGGTTAGGCAACAATCCAATGTGAGTATAAAATAGAACCTAGAGGTGTTCTCAACTCACATGAAAGGAAGCCAAGTTGCCAACACTCACTGTTGCGCTGGGCAGTCGGGCTTACCGCCACCTGTGGCTGAAGTACGTCACCGGCATCGACCTGGGTAGGCACTGCGCGGTCGCCCTCCACGGCCGCTACAGCCGCCTGATCAACGAAGAGATCAAGCAGCCCACCACCGTCGAACTTAACGAGTTCCCCCACGCCATCGCCTGGTACCTCTGCGGCGTCACCGTCAGCCCCTACCGATGGGAGGACAATCCCCACCTCGCCGTGGAATCAGCCCCCGGCCACACCCAGGACCTCCAGGTCCAGGACCTCACCGTCCACCTCGACGGCGTCCGGCCGATCCCCTTCACCGACGCCGACATCCCGAGCGACGACCCGAACTCCGGCGACCCGGACTTCGCCACCTGCCGCAACTGGCAGTTCGCCCACCACCTCCGCGCCCGCGGTGTCCCCCACGTGCACGGCGACCGCCCGCGCATCACCACGGTCCGCCCGGGCGCCGGCCAGGTTGAACTTCTCCCGAAGCCGGAACGGAAGAAGGCTGCAGGCGGGGACGGCCCCGGCTTCAAGTGGTCCCGGCCGACCGCCGACACCCAGCAGCCCGACGCCGCCGTGCATCAACTGGCGCTCGGCGGCGAAGTCGAGCCGCCCGTGACGGAGGCCCCCGACCGGCGACCCCGGTAGCGGCGCACCGGCCGCCGCCACCGGCACGGTTGACGATCACACCCCGTTGAAGGGGGCCAGCACCCATGGGTGCTGGCCCCCTTCACGCATTTCTGGGGCCAGGCACCGCGCCCGGCACTTCAGAAAGGATCTTCCCGTGGAGAACAATCAGATGCTCCAACTGGCCGCGTTCGGCTCGGTCTGGGCGGTGCTGAGCGTCGGCCACACCCTGGCCGATCATGTACTCGGCCAGACCGACCACCAGGCGGCCAACAAGGCGGCTCCGACGCCCGAGCAGGTCGCGGCCGGTGCGAGCCCGCGGCTCGGCTGGTCGGCCTGCCTGGCACACGTGGCCCAGTACCACGCCGTGGTCGCCGGGCTCTACCTGCTGGTCCGGCTGGCCGTGCCTCTGCCCGCGACCGTGCTCGGCGCCACCACCGCCCTCCTGTGGTCCGCCGGCACACACGCGATCTTGGACCGCCGATGGCCGGTCCGCCTTCTCCTGGAGCGCACCGGCTCGCCGGACTTCGCCACGCTCCAGTCCGGAGGCATCAGCGGACCGTACCTTGCAGATCAGGCACTCCACGCGACGGCGCTCCTCGGGTCGGCACTGCTGCTCACCCGCCTGTGAGAACTCCGCCCGCCAAACGGGGGCGAGATGCCCCCGGTTGACGGGCAGCGGGGGCGGACGCCGCACAGCGCCCGCCCCGCCCCTCAATTGGTAGGCTACGAAGCCCGGTTGCCGGGCCTGCGCCCGGCCCGACGGCGGCGCCGCTCCGCAGCCCGACGGCCGTCGACCGGGCGAGGCGCCGGGCCCCGGCGCGCCAGCATCCGCTTCAGCTCGGACGCCCGGTGAGGCGACCGCCGGGACCGGCGCACAGGGCGCACGGACGTCCGCGCCGGATTCCCGGGCGGCAGCTCCGCCACCCGCCGCCCGGCCCGGCCCTTGATGAACTGCAGCAGCATCTCCAGCGCCGTGAACCCGAGGACCCCGACCACCTTGATGGCGGTCTCCTCCGACCACAGCGACTCCACGAACTGCACCTTTTCCTCCGAGAACTTCGACTGGAGGGGTGACGGACTACCGTCATGCAGCCAGGCTGGAATCCAGCCCGCAGGCGCCCACCCCGAAGCGGCCGGCTGCGCCGACGCGCCCGGGGGCCCGGGGGATCAAGGGTGCTCGGAGTCGAGTGATGCCGCACGCGATGGCCAGTGGTTGCGGCAGGCCATCGGTCCCCGTTGATGGGGCGGGAGCGGTATTCGGGCGCCAAGTGCTTCGGGAGGCGGCCAGCTCCGCGGCGAGTTCGAAGCCGGAGTGGAGTCTCGCCAGGCGGCTGGAATATTCCGCAGCAGCCAGGTCCCACGGTCCCAAGACGCCCGAGCCAGCTGCGGCCGGCGTGCTGTTGTCGACGACGGCACCTTGGAGACCGTGCCCCAGACTTGCCCAACCGTCGCCGCGCTGGCTGAAGGCACCGCCCAGCACCGTGGAAAGGTGGGAAATTCGGTGCTCCCCATCGACCACGACGAGGTCGTAGATGAGGCGTGCCGCTGTGGCAAGCGAAGCGAGGGTCTTTCCCCCGCCGGTGCCTTGGGTGTGCCAGACGATGCCGGGCGGCGCTTTCCGTGGCGGCGGGTTGGGCCGCATGGTCGCCCACATGTACCGGGACGTCACTGCCCTGTACGTATCCGGCGCTGCGGCAATCAGGTTCAACTCCGCAACCTTGCGGAGTTCAAGGGCGCTCAACGCCGACTGGAAGACGGGCTGCACGTCTGGCCCGATCGGCGCGACGGCGTACGAGCGGGCGGTGATGCGCTCCAGCTCGATCGGCGTCATGGCGGACAGGATAGTCGAAGCCAGGACGGTTCGTGCCAGGTCAACGATCCGCTGCCAGCTTGCGCTTCGTCGGCGGCCTCTGGAAGTTGAGAACGGCCGCGAGGGGCATCGGTCTGCCCGTCCGTTCGGCGTGTCCTCGCGGGCGGGGCTTCGTTGAGCACGGCGAGCGCCTACCCCCCCGGGGCGCTGAACGGCCTGCTCCACAATGTTCGGCACGCTGTGCCCCACGTCCGAGCAGCAGGCAAGCACGGCGTGGGCGGACCCGGGCTTTCCCTGGATCCGCCCACGCGGGCCGGTCGGGCTACGTTGTGGTGTTACTGGCGGATGTGGCAGCACCGAGCTGGCCCTCCCAGCCCCGGTACAGCGTGTGGGGCACGCCAAGGGCGTCCAAGCCCGGCCGGCGGCGACATCGACCAGCTCGCGGACTGTGGGGCCGTCGGCGTAGAGGCGCGGCGACGCTGGCAGGAAGTCTCCGGAAGGCTCCTCCCGGCCGTGGTGGATGATGGCTCTCCAGCGCCACTCGACAAGGGGTAACAGCGATGAGGCAAGAGAACTTTGCGGTCATGATGGAGTTCCTTCGGGCGCGTCTTCATGAGGACAAGACTGTGGCTCAGGCACTGAAGCCCGGCAAGAACCAGGACGTGGAACGCCTGCGGGACCGGGTCCTCGCCGACATCGAGGCGAAGCGAAGGCTCATGGATTGGGTGGAGGAGTACCCGCAGGCGCTGAAGGACACCGAAAGGCGCGTCTCCTTGCATGGGCTGACCCGCCAAGTTATTGCCGGAGTCTCACAAGACCTCCGTACCCCCGTGATCTACGAACTGGTTGTGGCATACGCCGATCACCCCGACTTCCACCCCGAGTGGAAGCCGATCGAGGTCGGGGATCAAGACGAGCCCGGCGCGGATGAGCCCAGCGCCCGTTCTCGGGCAGGGAACAGAGTCCACCAGAACAGGTAGTACGCACGTTGCCCGGGGCCAGCTACCGGCCCGACCGGCTCCGCAAGATGAGCAGCAGCGATACAGGGGGCATCGCATCGCACTGCCCATCGCTCGACCGGTCGGCGGGGCCGCGCCACGGAAGGCGCACCCGAGGTGTGGGCGATCCGAAGATCCTCGAACGTGGAGTTCATGGGATCGATCGTTGTCCTCTACGAGGTGGAAGCCCGCCAGGCCCTCGACCTGGGCGACGTCGAGCCCTCTGCGCTCGCGGTGCACGCAGCGGGCGCGGATCCCGATGTGCCGGAGGATCCGCAGCCGCGCACGCTGTGTGGGCTGGACACCAGCCCGATGGAACACGCGCACTACAGGCCGTCCCGGCCGGGCGAGCCCTGGTACCCGCCGGCGCTGGCCGGGCGGCGATGCCACGAGTGCGAGCGGGCGCTGCGCACGCAGTGACGGAGAACGTGGGGGCGCCGGGGGCGGAGACCGGCGGGTGGGCGTAGCAGTGCCCGCCGATGGTTGGCCCTCAAGGTGTGCGTCTCTCGGCACCGGCGGGCGCCGTGCGTAGGCTACCGGGGGTACTCGGTCGAGGTGCCATCGAGGTGGTGCGGCGGGTGGCCTGCCCGCGCGGCGTCGGCGCCTTCCCGGGGTCTCTCAAGTCAGGACCGTGGTCCGCTCGTCCTCTGGGCTAGGAGCCGAGCGTATCGTGTGCCTGCTTCTCATCCAGGCGCCCACTGCAGGTTTCGCACATCTGATTCTCGGCTCGGCCAGGCGGAGGCGGTTCGTTGGGCCGCCTCCGTTCGGGGTGGGCTTGTGGATGGCCCGGCCCGCTCCGAGGCGAGCCGGGCCATCGCGTCAGCAGTTACGGCCGACGTGCACCCGGGCGTCGCCGGCTCACCCGCCGCGGCAGTGGCCGCCGGGACTGCGCGACCACGCGTACCTCCGGCCTCACCGGCGTCGGCACGCGGCCACTGGTGGAGCGACGGCGCTCGGCCGCCCGGTGCAGCTCGCCGAGCCGTCGGGTCCGGGACGGGAGCACGACGGCCTTCTTCTCCTTCTTGCGGAGGTGGTGGTGGGTCACGAACTGGAGGGCGATCTCCAGGCCCCCCACGACCGCGAGAACGATCAACTTGACGGCGAACTCCTCGCCGAGGGCGTGCATCATGATGTGGATCTCCAGACTGGCAGGAACGGGGATCAGCCACCCGCTCTCCCCGGCCCAGACCTGATCCGGTTAGGCGACCAGCATCAGGGGTGAAGGGCCGGCGGGGCGGGGAGTGGTTCCCGCCGGCGGAGCTCCCGGAACGATCGGCTTCGCCAGTCGTGTGATCCCGCAGGCCACGGCAAGCGGGTCGACCTCGGGGCCGAAGCTCGGTGGCGGAGCTGGAGCTTCCTGCTGCCAGTCCTTGGCGAGCTGCTGTCGCAGAAGGACGACGGACTCCAGGCGCGCCAGCCGCTGGATGAAGCGACTGGCCGAGTACTGGCGGACCCGCTCGGCCCGTTGCTGAAGAACACCGGCATCGGCGCTCGACAGGGGAGTGGTTGTTGCCGTGCGGGCACTGACGGCGGCCTCGACCAGAGTCTCCAGGAAGGTGCCTGGGTGGCTGCTCTCCCTGCGCTCCCAATGCCGAGACTTCATCTCGATGAGAACGAGCCTGCTGGGCGACGACTGCTCTGACCCTGCCAGCGGCGGCGCCCCGTAGTAGACGACGTCGGTTGTGTCGTCGAAGTCGGACGACATCGCGAAGTCGTACGTCGCGTCGAGGTGCTCGATGACCTGCGTCTGGTAGCGGATCTCGACGTCGGGGACGATGAGGGATCCATGGACGGGGAAGTCGATGCCGAAGGTCGCCCGATCAGGAACTTCGAGCGGGGGAGGCTGGAGGCGGCCGTGCAGGCGGAAGGACTCGGCGGTGATGCCGGGTAGCTCCTTCAATGGCCTGGTGTCCACGGGCGGAATGCTAGCGGCGGTCTGCCCGAGTCATCGAATCCGCTGATCAGCGGCCGGTGTTGTCGTCGTCTTTCGGTCGGGGGTCGACGGCCCGACCCCGCCGTCTCGCTGGACGGGGCACGGTGTATCCACGGTGGTCCTCGCGGGCAAGGGCTGAGCCCGCGCCACCACGACGAAGGCCGAACGTGCCCGACCGCCTCGCCACCTCACGCGGCGGAGCCGTTGGGGGGGGCGAGCCGGGCGCTGGCAGGGTCAGCTCGGGGTGCTCGCCGCGGAAGCACTGCCTGCTCCTTGGGCGGGCATGGGGGCGGGCTTGGCCTTCGCAGCTGCCCGGCGCTGCTGAAACTCGTTGTGCTTGACTGCCAGGACGTACACGTACTCCACTAGGGCTTCCGCGAGGGCGAGTCCGTCCTCGGCGTCCTGGCGGGTTACCTTGTCGCCGTGGGCACCGTCGTTACCCAGGAACCGCAGGGAGTGCGCCCATTCGAGCAGGCGTCCGTCGATTGTGCCTGCCTGCTCCAGAGCGGTCAGGTTCGCGGCCAGGTTGCCCTTGTCAATGCCGTGGTCCTTGCAGACCAGCTCGACCGCGCGACGGACCATTGTGGCCGCTGCGGCGTAGGCATGGGCCAACTCGAAGCACCGCCGGGCTTCCAGGAGAGCCATAGCCACCTTGTGGGGCACTGCAGCCGGGATCGCTTGGTAGGCGGTCGGCCAGACGGGCTCCAGCTCGGTCTCGTGGCCAGCGAAGAGGTACTGGATCAGCACAGTGGCGCTGCCACAGCCGTCGCACGTCGCCAGAATGACGCGGGCAGGGTCTTCACGGCCTATGTCGTCGTTGGGCTGCTCGGTGACCTCGCCGTGGGCGGTCATCGAACGATGCACCCGGCACGTTGAGCAGTAGGCGATCGCGGTCTTTCCGCTTGAGGCACTCACGTGCGCAAGCTACTCGGCGGCGGCTGGCACTGTCGAGGTGCGGATCCTGACCTGCGGGGCATGGGAGATTATGGGTGGTGGCGCGGGGGCGTGCCACGAAGGGCTTCCGCTCATGTCCCGCCCCACCCGGGCGCAGCGTGCCGCCGCCATCGCCGCTCGGCGTGCCGACGCTGTTGAACTGCGCCTTGCCGGAGCTGACCCGCTGACCGTCGGCCGGAAGCTCGCCGCCGACCCCATCATCAACACGGACCGGATCGCCTACCCGTTCGGGTACGGGCACGAGCTGTTCGCCAAGGGGCGGCCCGCGCCGCCCGACGACACCCTCGCCCGGTCGGTGCTGCGCGACACCGCGCACGCTCTGGAGCACCGGATCGCGGCGGCGCGGGAGTCGATCGAGGAGCTGCGGGCGCTCGAAGACGCCCGGCTGGACCGCATGTTCCTGGTCGCCTACCGGAAGGCGGTCCGCGACGGGGATCTGCCGGCGATCGACCGGGCGCTGCGGATCATGGAGCGGCGGGCTCGCCTGCTGGGCCTGGACCGGCCGATCCGGGCGGAGATCACCGGCGGCGACGGCGGGCCGATCGAGGTCGCGGACGCCACCGCCGATGAGCTGGCTGCGCTGATCGCCCTCACCGATCCGGCCGCCGAGCGGGGCCGGGGGTGACGCGGCCGGATGGCCTGGTCGAGCAGTACCGGCTGCTCCCGGCCGGGCGGCGCCGTGCGATCGCCGAACAGGCGTCGCCGGCGCTTCGGGTGCGGCTTGCTGAGGTCGAACGTGACCTTGCGCTGCGGCACTCGCCGGGTTCGCTCGCTGCGGTGCTCACGGACGGCCGGGAGATGCAGGCCGCGCACTTGGACTTGATCGACAATGCCTTCCGTCGGATCGCGGCAGGAGAAACGGTTCGCCTGTTGCTGACGATGCCACCGCGGCACGGGAAGAGCCGGCGGGCCGCGCGGTGGGCGCCGCTGTGGTACCTCCTTCAGCGGCCCGATCACCGGGTCATGATCGCGTCGTACTCGGCCGACCTGGCGGACGATCACGGCCGCTGGATCAGGGATGCGATCACGACGTGGGGCGAGCAGCTCGGCATCGCGCTGCACCCCGGGTCGAAGGCGGCGAACAGGTTCGACATCCTCGGCCGGGAAGGTGGGCTGATCGCGGCCGGTGTCGGTGGTGGCCTCACCGGCAAGGGGGCGCATCTGGCGATCGTGGACGACCCGATCAAGGATGATGCCGATGCCCAATCGCCCACGATGAGAAGGCGGTTGTGGGAGTGGTGGCAGGCCGTCTTGCTGACCCGCGTCGAGCCGGGTGGCAGCGTGATAGTCATCCAAACACGCTGGCATGAAGATGATCTTGCGGGTCGGATCCTGGCGGGGGAGACCGCGGCCGACTGGACGATCATCGACCTGCCCGCCATCGCGGACAGCGACGACGACGCGCTCGGCCGCAAGATCGGCCAGCCGCTGTGGCCCGCCCGCTACGGCCGGAAGGCGCTGGCCGGTATCCGGCGGGCCGTTGGCGAGCGGGTGTGGGGGTCGCTGTTCATGCAGAAGCCCCGCCCGGTCGAGGGTGGGGTGTGGCGGCGGGCGTGGATCGACCGGGCCAGGGTCACCCCGGTCGAGTTCTCGGGTGTCGAACTGGCCCGGGTCGTTGTCGCGGTCGACCCGTCCGGTGGCGACTCCACCGTCAACGACGAGACCGGCATCATCGGGTTGGCGGCCGACTACCACGACCACCTGTACGTCGTCGCTGACGAGTCCGGCACGCTCGGGGCGAACGACTGGGGTCTCACGGCGTGCCGGCTGGCGCTGAGCCTGCGGGCGGACGCGATCGTCGTGGAGGCCAACTACGGCGGGAACATGGCCAAGTCGGTCATCTCGCAGGCGTGGGACCAGCTCGCCCGCGAAGGCGAGACCCGAGGGCAGCTGATGCCGTTGATCGTCGAGGTCAACGCGAAGGTCGGCAAGCGGCTCCGGGCCGAGCCGGTGGCGCAGCTGTACGAGCAGCTGCGCGTTCACCACGTCGGCCACTACCCGGAGCTGGAGGGGCAGATGGCGACCTGGGTCCCCGGCATGGACTCGCCGGACAGGATGGACGCCGCGGTGCACGGCCTGACGGAGCTGGCCGGCGCCGGGCAGCTCGACGCTCTGTCGCAGGGCATGGAAGACGGTCGCCTTCACGGCCGCCGGTGAGCGCCGGTGTGCTGAACCCCGTGCGTCGGTGAGTACCGGCGCACGGGGTTCGGCCCCAACGAGCTCCAGGGCTCCATCAGGGCCCACCCCGAGGCGGACCTATCCGGTCGCGGTGACGGTGGCAGGTCCCTGAGTGCGTCGGCGGCCGGACCCGGAGTCGGACAGCGCGGTTGGGGCGGCTGGGTGGTGGCCGGGCCTGCGGCGGGAGCCGTTCGTGGGCCCTGCTACTTTCTTCGATCATGAACGTGGGAGGGGTGCGGCGGATGGCCGCCGCAGTGACGATCGTGGTCCTCGCATGCCTTTCGGCGTGCTCGTCGAACGGCGGAGCGCAGACGGCGGCCACAGCTGCCCCGGCGCTGCCGGTATCGGCTTCGCCGACCGAGGGCACCCCGGAGTGGGCGGCGAAGTGGCTCGGCGACCGCGAGGGAAACCGGAACGCCTCCCGGGTGGTCGGCCGGTACGCCCAGCTCGCCATCGTGCAACACGGTGGCCGGCAGGGTTCGGCGGAGCTCTGCGACGCCGAGTGGGCGAAGTTCACGGCCGCTCAGCGGGTGATGGTTGACCGGGAGGGCTTCGACGACGGCTGCCGCGTCCCGCCTGCGTAGGGCGTCGGGCGCCGCGGCCGGGCGGCCGGGGGCGGCGACTAGGCTGGTGGGCGGCGTGGGGCTCGGGTTGCCTGGGAGGGCAGCACTGTGGGCCTGCGCGAGTTGATCATCGACGGATGGTCTTGGCTGAACTACAAGCCGGTCATGTCCCAGTCGCCACGGCGGGGTGTCGGCCCGTTCGGTGACCTCGCCGCCGGATGGGTGCCGGCGGAGGACCTGCGGCGACTTCGCGCGTACAAGGTCCTCGCCGCCTACGACCAGAACCAGGCCGGGCAGCTCGCGGCGGCCGGCGGCGACGAGAGCGGCCTCGACCGACGGGAACTCGGGGACCCGGCGAAGCTGAACGCGGCCGCCCTCGGCTACGTCCTCGGCCCGTCGCAGAGCATCGTGGTGCCCGGCGCGGAGGCGGACGGCGAACAGCCGACCCCGGAAGCCGCTCTGGCCCGGGAGGTGCAGGACCGGCTTCGGGGCTGGGCCCGCCGGGAGCTGCTGCCCATGCGGATGCAGCAGTGCGAGCGGTCCGCGGTGCGCTACGGCGACGGCGTCTACACCCTCGCGTGGAGCGCGGAGGCCGGCAGGCCGTTGCTGCGCACCATGGACCCCGGCTTCTACTTCCCCGAGTGGTCCGAGGACGAGATCGACGCCGCCGACTTCCCGTCACGGCTGCACTTCGCCTGGGAGCTTCCGGAGGACCCGGTGACCGGGCAGAAGGCGCGGCTGAGGCGGATCACATACGAACTGGGGCCGATCGGCGCTGCGACGAGGTCGGTGCGCCCCGTCAAGGGCGGACCGTACCGGCAGTGGCTGGCCGGCGAAGGCGGGGAAGCGGTCCTCCTGCCGGGGGACCGGGTGGACGCCGGCAGCGGCGCGGTCTCCCGCACCTACCCGTGGGCGCCCGGCAAGGCGTCGGCCGTCACCTGCTACCTGACGGACGCCGAATGGCTGCTCGAAGACCTGAAGGCCGCCCACACCGTGTACAACCTCCCGGCCGACAAGGCCCGCTACCGGGTGCGGCGCGACGGCGAGGTCCTCCAGGGGCTCGACCTGCAGATCGACTTCATCCCCGTCGTGCACGTGACGAGCAGCATCCCGGAAGTCGGGGAGCACTGGGGGCAGCCGGTGACCTCCCGCGTTATGCAGATCCTCGACGAGCTGGCCGCGACCGACACGGACGGGTCGGCGGCCTCCGGGACCACGGGCACGCCGATCGTCGCCCTGTCCGGGGTCCGGCTGCCGAAGGACCGCGCGACCGGCCAGGCGGCGCCGCTGAAGGTGGAGGCGGGCACGGTGTGGTCGCTGAACGAAGGCGGGTCGATGTCCACGCTCGACACGTCCCCGCAGCTGCGGGAGCTGCGCGAGCGCACCGACCACCTCCTCGACCGGCTCGCCGGGAACTCCCGGCTGACCGCGTCCGGGCTCGGCACGGTCCAGCCGTCCGAGGTGCCGTCCGGGTACGCGCTGGCGCTGGCCCTCGGCCCGCTCGGCTCCCTCGTGGGGGAGATGCGCCTTGCCCGCGCCCACAAGTACGAGTTGTTGTTCAAGCTCGCCGGGCGCCTGTTCCAGGCCGGTCAGGTCGGCTGGCCGGCGGGCGAGCTGCCCGCCGCCCAGATCGTGTGGGGTCCGCATCTGCCGACCGACAAGGCGGAGGCCCTGGACCTGGCGGTGAAGGGCCACGGTGCGGGGCTGATCAGCCTGGAGACGTGTGTGCGGATGCTCACGGACGCCGGTTTCCCGATCACCGACATCACGGACGAGATCCGCCGCATCCAGGCCCGCGCCTTCGACGCCGCCGCCCGCCTCGCCGATGCGACCGGCGACACCGGGGTGGTCCGGAACTTCCTCGGCCTGCCTGCGGCGGGCCCTGAGATCCCCGCTGTGACGCTTCCGGAGGGCGGGGCGAAGAAGATCACCCGGGGGCAGCCGGAAGGCTCGTAGCAGCCGATCCTGGTCCCCCTGCGGCGTCAGCCGTGGGGGGGAAGGGGGGATAGGTAGGAAGGAGGTAGGACAAAGGAAAGAAAGGGGTTCCCCTGGGGGAACCTCTGGGTTCCCGGAACGAAACCCATAGGTTCCCCCGGTGGAACCCAGATCTCGCGGGGGAGTGGGTTCCCTTGGGGGAACCCTGGCGCAGCGGTGGCTGCGCTGTGAGTGGAGCCCGATCCTGCGTACCGTGGCCGCCGAGCCCTCGCGACCCGCAACGGCCCCACGGCGGGGAAGCCGTGACCCGTGCGCGCCCCGCCGTACTCACACTCCGCCTGCTTGATGGGGAGAGGGCGGGGCAGGGCAATCCGGGAGTGCTACGCCGAGGGCAAGGGCGGCCGGCGACGCCGCCGAGATCGTCAACGAACCCGCCGCCTACGGCGCCGAGCCGGACATCGACCCGCGAACTCCCAGGAACGGGACTTGATCACCGCAGACGGGAGCCGAAGGTCGACCAGGCTCCGGCGGCCCGCCCCACCGCTTTGGCGGCCGACCCTGCACCGGCCTGCCCGGCGCGGAAAACCGTTCGAGCGGCGCGAAGCCGCGCCAGTACCGTGACGGCATGCCGAAGAAGCCGAAGCCGCCCCGCCACGAGGAACTGGTCGCCGAAACCCTCGTCAACCACGTCCTCGGCACCCGCACCCTCTCGCGGGACGACAACTCGCAGGACGGCATGATCGACGCCCTGCTCGCCCCGCCCGGAGCCGAGCAGCCGTCGACCGCGTTGGAGATCACCTCCACCGTGGACCAGGGGCAGGCTCGCCTCTGGGGGTTCGTCGGCATGATGCTCGTCGACGAGGTCCACCCGGAGCTGGCGGTCGGCTGGTTCGTCGAGTTCGCGCCGGACGCCCCGGTTGGCAGGCGCCCGAAGAAGCAGCTCATCCAGCTTCTCGCCGACCTTGAAGCACGCGAGGTTCCGCGGGTGAGCGTCCGGGACTGGGAGGCCGTGACGCCCACGGACAGTCCCGTCCCCGAGGACATCGCCCGGCTCCGGGCGCTCGGGGTCCGTGCGGCCGCTCAGGTCGGCGACGGGCCCGAGGTGAGGGGGCGGATCATCCCGTCGACGATTACCACGGGAACGGCACCCGCCACCGCCGAGGCCGTGACCCCCTACCTCGACGCCTTCCTCGCCACCGGAACGGCCGCGAACAAGCTCCGCAAGCTCCAGCGCGCCAAGGACGACGGCCTGCGCACCCTGCTGTTCATCTGGGCGGACTCCTCGCACATGACCATCGGGATGGCGCTCCGCAACGGGTTCGAGCCCGGCGGCGAGCCGAACGTCCCCCAGCAGGCCGACGAAGTGTGGCTGGCCAGCTACTTCACCCCGGACACCCTCTTCCGGTGGACCAGGGAGGCAGGGTGGGAGGTCGTCCGGACCCCCGGGGTGTTCGCCTCCGTTGCCCCGTTCTAGGAGTAGCTACACTGATCACTGGCGCGGGGGCGCTGTTGCGGAGGAATCCGATGACTGCCCCCCTGCCCCAGGCGACCCCGCCCGCCGGAGACCCGGCCGCCGTGCAGCCCCCGGCCGCCACCGACCCCGGCAGCTCCCTGATCACCCAGGACACCCTGTCCCGCCTCCTCGCCCGCGAGAAGTCCCAGGGTGAACGCGCCGCCGTGAAGAAGCTCGTCGGCGACCTCGGCTTCGCCGACTCCGCGGCCCTCGCCGCCTGGGTCGAGGCGCAGCGCACCGCCGAGCAGGCCACCCTCTCCGAGGTCGAGCGCCGGGAGAAGGCCGCCGCGCAGCGGGAACAGGCAGCGGCGCAGCGCGAGCAGGCCGCCATCGAGCGTCTTCACGCCGCCGTCCGGCACGCCGCCCTCACCCGGCTCGGCGCCGCCGACGACAACCTCCGCGACGCGGACCGCCTCCTCGACCTCCCGGCCGACGCCGACGACCAGGCCGTGGCCGACGCCGCCGCCGCGCTGCGGGAGCGGCGCCCCGAACTGTTCGCCACCACGACCGCCCCGGCCACCGCGCCGCCCGCGCCGAGCGGATCCCCCGCCGGCGGGCCGCCGCCGCGCGGCCAGGCCCCCGCCACCAGCTCCGTCGGCCTGGACATGGCGAAGCGGCGCGGCTACCTGACGGCCTGACCGGACGTCCCAGATCGTCTGACCCGGCAGTGAACCGGGACCAGGGGACCACGCCCCGCACCACCGACGTGGACGGCACCACCAGCAGGTGAGTGCGTGACCGCCAGCTCCAGAAGGCGATCACACCCCTTGACCACCCCGATCACCACCTCGGCGACGTACAACGCGGGCCGCCCCTGGCTCGCGTCCCGCCACGGCACCGACCAGACCGAGACCGTCACCATCGACGCGTCGAAGCTCGTCGCGAACACCCACTACGTCGCGTCCACGGACTCCACCCAGCCCTACAGCCGCCTGCTGTCCGGCATCCCGCTCGGCAAGATCAGCGCGTCCGGCCTGTACGGGCCGTACGACCCGGCCGCCGCAGACGGCCGCCAGATCCTCGCGGGCCTGGTCTTCGACGAGGCACTGTTCGCGCCCGGCCAGCCACGCATCCCGTGCGCGCTGCTGTGGCACGGCGTCGCCCGCACCTCCAAGGTGCCCGGCGGTATTGACACCACCAAGATCACGCCGTCCGCCGTCGGCGCTCAGCTCCGGTTCGTGTGACGGGGGCCTGAGCGATGACGATCCAGGACCTCATCAAGGGCGTCACGGCCAGCGACCTCACCACGTTCGCCCGCGCCATCCCCACCCCCGCCGACTACCTGCTGACCAGCACTGTGTTCCCGACCCTCGTCACCAACGAGGTGAAGTGGCGGATCAAGCAGTCCGGCCGGCGCGTCAACACCGCCAAGTACCGTGCCTACGACGCGTCGGTGGCGTTCGCCGACCGCACCGCCTGGGAGACCACGAAGGAAGGACTCCTGCCCGCCCTGGGCCAGAAGCTGATCGTCGGCGAGCAGCAGCAGATCCTGCTGGAGCAGTCCCACGGCGCTGACCAGGACCGGCTGATCGAGCTGCTCTTCGACGACGCCGAGCGGCACATCGAAGCGATCCGCTCCCGCCTCGAACTCGCAGCCGGTGACGTGTTGCTGGACGGCAAGTTCACCCTCGACGCGGCCACCGAGAGCGGCCTCACGATCGAGATCGACTTCAACGTGCCCGCCGGCAACATGCCCGTCGCCCCCAAGGTGTGGTCCGATCCCACCTCGGACCCGCTCGCCGACGAGCTCGGCTGGATGCAGTACCTCGACGACCTCGGCGCGCCCGAGCCGGAGATGGTCCTCACCTCCAAGAAGGCGTTCGGCTTCCTGGCCCGTAACAACGCCTACCGGGCCGCCTACTACCGGTCCGTCAACCCGTCGAACACGCCGACCCGCACCCTGACCGTCTCCGAGGTCAACGCGGTCCGCAACGACTACGGCCTGCCGCCGGTCACCTTCTACAAGGCCCAGGTCAACGTCGACGGCGTCGCCACCAAGGTCCTGCCCGACGACCGGTGGATCATGCTGCCGCCCGACCGCGCGAAGTTCGGCCAGACCCAGTACGGGATCACCGCCGAGGCCCTGGTCCTGTCCCGCGGCACCAACCCGGAGATCGTGAAGGAAGACGCCCCCGGCATCGTCCTCACCCGCGGCGCGCAGGACGACCCGGTCCAGATCTGGACCAAGGGCAGCGCGGTGGCGATGCCCGTCCTCCACACCCCGGACTGCCACGTCGTCGCGAAGGTCCTGTGATGGCCGGTAAGCGGCTCGCCCACGCCGTCCACGTCGAGCACCCCGTCACCGGCGAGCGAACCCTGCTCCTCCCCGGCGCCGAGGTGCCGGCCGGCCTCGCGGCACAGATCACCAACCCCGACGCCTGGGAGCCCGACCCGGACGGCGGCACCGAGCCGGAACCTGCGCCGGACGACGCTGGCCCGGCGAAGCCAGCACGGGCCCGCAAGGCCCCACCGGCCGAGTAGCCCGATCCGCCTGCCGGACCGGCACCCCAACCGGGGTGCCGGTCCGGCACCGCTCGCTACCGGACCACGCCTCACCCCCGCAGGAGAAGCCATGGACCCCGCCACCCTCGCCTGGCTCCAAGCCCAGCTCGGCACCACCACCCCCGTCGACGACCTCACCGCCCGACACACCCGCCTCGGCACCGCCCGCGCCGTCGCCCAAGAAGTCCTCGCCGAGCGCCGCGCCGCGCTCCTCGCAGATCCGCTGCGCCTCGTCGTAGACGGAGTCGTCACCATGGACCGCACCGCGAACCTCACCGGCCTGGAGCGGCAGATCGCGCTCCTTCGGGACCAGATGGGCCCCGACGAAACCCCGACCACCGGCGGCGACGGCGACCGGCTCGTGGAGACGACCACACTGCGGCCCGCCCGCCGCACCCGATGAGCCCCCACGCCAGCACGCGCGACGAGGCCGCCACCGCCGCCGACGCCCTCACCAACGCCTGGCAGCAGCTCGCCGCCGCGCAAACGGTCGTCCTCGCCGCTGTCGCCGCCAACCGGCGACCGCAACTAGCCGCAGCCATCGCCGCCTTCAGCACCGCCACCCGAGACTTCCACCGGGCCGCCGAAACAGCTGTCCGGGACCTCGCGGGCCGCCAACTCCCCGTGCTGTACGAGCAAGGCGCCACTGCCGCCGCCACCACCCTCGGCCGCCGCTTCACCTGGACCTCCAGCCACCAGCGCGCCCTACGCCAACTCACCACCGACACCTACACCGACCTGCTCCGCAACGCCCAGGAGACCGTCCGCCAAGCCGGCCAGTTCTACCGGGCCGCCCGCGCCGCGGCGCGCCAGCAGATCCCCACCGCCCTCACCGGCCGCACCGCCCTCCAAGCCGCCAAGGCGCTCGCCGACGAACTCGCCGCCACCCACCCCCTCGACCGGGTCGTGTACCGCGGCGGCGCCCGCATGCCCGTCCGGGCCTGGGCCGAAGCCGCGACCCTCGCCCGGACCGCCGTCGCCTACAACGCGGGCACCCTCACCGTCGCCCGCGAACACGGCGTCGAGTTCGTGGAGGTCTTCGACGGCTTCGACTGCGGCTGGACCAGCCACCCCGACCCGGACAAGGCGGTCCGGACGCTGCGCACCGTCGAGGAGGCAGCCGAGCGGCCGATTGCTCACCCCCGCTGCACCCGCGCGTTCGGCCTGCGCCCCGACGCGACGTATCCCGACGGAGAGGGCCGCTGACTACTGAGGGCAACGCAGTGGTCAGGCCCAGTGTCAGATGCCGAGGTAGGGGGCGAGGGTGGCTGCTGTGGTCGCGCACCGCAGGTAGTTGTCGGCGTGGTGGAAGCGGTAGTGGGCGCTGATGCTGCTGGTGTGGTCCAGGGTGATCCCGTCGAAGAACCTGGCCAGTCCGGGTGGGACGGCGACGGGGTCGCCGGGATCGGCGATGTTCACCCAGCGCGTCCCGCCAGGCAGGCCAGCGCCTCGCGGCTGCGTGTCGTCGGCGGACCGGGGGGCGGGGACGAGGCGGTCGAAGACCACCCGGGGCAGGGCGAGCGGCGAGCCCAGGGTGAGGAACAGCTCGGGTCGCAGTTCCGGATGGGCGTGCAGGGCCTCGTAGGCGACGACCGAGCCCAGCGAGTGTGCGACGACGACGCGCGGCCGGTGCCGGGCTATGCGTGCTGCCACCTCCTCGCGTGCGGCGATGCGCTCAGGGGCGTCCGGGGCGCGCAGGTAGGCGGCTACCTCGGCGCACAGCAGCCGGACGAAGACCCCGAGCGGTCCCTCGGCCAGGTCGAACCTGCGTGCCAGCCAGGAGGCGAACCCGCGCAGCGGTACCGTGGCATGTCCCTGGGCGACTTCGTCCGGCAGCCCCAGTTCCCGTGCCCAGGCGTCGAGGATCTCTTGCGCCAGCGGGTCGTCGAGGAGGTCGCCGCCGTGCTCGCCTTGGGCGGCTGGCCCCGGCCGGAGCTTGTCCGCGTAGTAGGCGAAGTCGGCGTCGATCCGTTCGCTCGGGACACCGAGGCCGGCGGCCAGGTCCCGTGCCCAGGCGGCAGCCTTGAGCGCGCGGAGCTGCTCCTTGCGCGCGTCGGAGATCCCGGTACCGAAGCTGTTGTAGATGCCGTGCACGGCGACGACACGGAGTGGTGAAGCGGTCTCACTGGTCAAAGGAGCCTCCTGATGAGGGGGTCAAGGCAGAGAACGGCTACTTCGTGGCCGAATCCGACCACCACCGTGCCGTCCCCCGTGAAACCCAGGGCCCACACGGCGTCGGAAAGATGAAACGAAGTGAGGCAGGTCCCGGTGGTCAGGTCCCACACCTGGACTGAGTGGTCGTTGCTGCCGGTGACGGCGTGCGGGCGGCCCTTGATGTGTGTCACCGCGACCGCGTTCACCCAGCTGGTGTGGCCGGTGAGGTGGTGGGTCTGGGTGCCGGTGGTGAGGTCCCACACCCGCACGGACCTGTCGTCGCTGCCGGTGACGGCGTGCGGGCGGCCCTTGATGCGTGTCACTGCCACTGACTTGACCCAGTCGGTGTGGCCGGTGAGGTGGTGGGTCTGGGTGCCGGTGGTGAGGTCCCACACCCGCACGGACCTGTCGTCGCTGCCGGTGACGGCGTGCGGGCGGCCC
>NZ_JBIWIF010000001.1:875899-876826 GCF_044764505.1 Kitasatospora sp. NPDC094019 | reverse complement strand
GCCCTTGATGCGTGTCACTGCCACTGACTTGACCCAGTCGGTGTGGCCGGTGAGAGTGCGGATCTCGGCGCCGGTGGTGAGGTCCCACACCCGCACGGAGCCGTCGGTGCAGCCGGTGACGGCGTGCGGGCGGCCCTTGATGCGTGTCACCGCCACTGACCTGACCCAGCTGGTGTGGCCGGTGAGAGTGCGGATCTCGGCGCCGGTGGTCAGGTCCCACACCCGCATGGACCTGTCGTTGCTGCTGGTGATGGCGTGCGGGTGGCCGTTGATGCGGGTTGCCGCGACCGCGTTCACCCCACTGGTGTGGCCGGTGAGGTGGTGGGTCTGGGTGCCGGTGGTCAGGTCCCACACCCGCATGGACCTGTCGTTGCTGCCGGTGGCGGCGTGCGGGTGGCCGTTGATGCGTGTCACCGCCACCGCGTTCACCCCACCGAAGTGGCCGGTGCGAGTGCGGATCTCGGCACCGATGGTCAGGTCCCACACCCGGACCGAGCGGTCGTTGCTGCCCGTGACGGCGTGCGGGCGGCCGTTGATGGGCGTCACCGCCACTGACCTGACCACACTGGTGTGGCCGGTGAGGTGGTGGGTCTGGGTGCCGGTGGTCAGGTCCCACACCCGCACGGAGCTGTCGTCGCTGCCGGTGACGGTGTGCGGGCGGCCGTTGATGGGCGTCACCGCCACTGACTTGACCCAGTCGGTGTGGCCGGTGAGGTGGTGGGTCTGGGTGCCGGTGGTGAGATTCCAGACTCGGACGGAGTTGTCGTTGCTGCCGGTGATGGCGTGCGGGTGGCCGTTGATGCGGGTTGCCGCGACCGCGTTCACCCCACTGGTGTGGCCGGTGAGGTGGTGGGTCTGGGTGCCGGTGGTGAGATTCCAGACTCGGACGGAGTTGTCGTTGCTGCCGGTGATGGCGTGCGGGTGGCC